>CAJXVQ010000667.1 GCA_913060685.1 uncultured Verrucomicrobiales bacterium | reverse complement strand
CTACACAGAGTAGATCGTCGGCAGCGTCAGATGTGTATAAGAGACAGTTGTAGGACCTTCCAACGACCTTGAAATCCGGGAAGCAGCAGGAATCTGAAAAGAGTCCGGGGACCGAAGGATGGTCGTCACGTGTGAAGCCGCCACAACTGGCGCTCTATCCTCCTCTGGAGCGGGCGGCGCAGCTTGAGACCCCCATTGCCGAACTGGAGCGTACTAGCCGTTCGACTTCCACGGCTTCGCACCCGGCCAACCCTTTTTCGAAGGAGTCAATGCCCCCCCCGGCAAATCCCTCGCCCAAGGGACCTGAACAGTTACGAGCGGATGGAGACTGGCAGTGACTACCTGGCTTTGAAGGTGAGCTGGTGATTGATGCCGGTTCCGAGAAAGGGGGATGCCTGGGTGAGGAGGGAGGTGGCGAGGAGGAGGAAGGATTGGCGGAGCATGGGGAACTTTACTTAATGGTGATCACTTGGGGCATTTTCTTCTCGTTCTCCTTCTTCTTTTCTTTGGGTTCTTCCACGGGCTTGATGAAGGTTTTGCCGGTTTCATCGCCTTCTTCGAGGGAGATGATGGCTTCCTTGGCGTCATCGAGGAGGGAGGTGGAGGAGCTGAGGTGGACGAGGCGCATGTCGCGTTTGCGCTGGATCTGGAGGACATATCCGAGGCCGCGATGACCGCGGCCGCTCTTCTCACCGTTGTTGCGGCGTTCGGATTCCGAGTAGTGGTTGACGATGTTTTCGAAGAAGGCCTTTTTGGTTTGGCCGGGCTCGATGGTGAGTTCGAAGACCTGGCGGGAGAGAACCTTGTAGCGGTCCGCGTCGGTGGCGTCGCGTCCGACGAGGTAGTAGATGACTTCGCTTACTTCGAGCGCTTTTTTGGAGCTGAAGTTCTTGATCTCCACCCGCATTCCGAAGGATTGTTTGACGGAGGAATTGGCACTCCGGCCCTTGGTGAGGCCGCGGTCGAAGTCGGGCTTGACCTTGAGGTCGGGGACCTTGTCGGCGATCCAGGTGGTGATGAACGTTTGGTCGGCCTCGCTGAGGGTATCGCGAGCGATGGGGACGACGCGTCCTCCCTTGAGCCGGAGCCAGGCTTGGGTGGCATCGGCTTTGATCAACTCAGCGTCGACGGTGCGGCCTTCGGTATTGGTGAAGGTGCGATACTCCGCGCGCACCGGGGCGAGCGAGATCGCGAGGAGGAGGAGAAGAAAAAGAACGGGGAGATTCACCTTTTTACTAAGTGGGTGGTTTGGAAGTTCTTTCAAGTGAGAGTTTCGAAATGGGCGGGTGGCAACGTGTTGTGCTTTTCATCGGCAGCAGGTGGACTAGGTTTTGGCCGTGGCTGAGCATAAACTTCTGGGAGACATTCTTCTGATGACGTTGGTTTCTTTTTTCGGGCTGGCGCTGCCGGGTTATGCTCTGGTGCGGAGGCTGAATCCGGAGAGTGACTGGAATCGTGGCGGGAGTGTTTCGACTTCGCCGATTCAGATTCTCGATCTGGTGATCGTGGGATTGTATGTCGTGCTGTTTTCCTTCGGGTGGAAAAGCATGGGCGATAAAATTGCCAATCCTGAAGTTTTGGAAATGAGTGCCGGGGCGGTCTTGGGGGCTTCTTTTGCGATGGTCTTTTTGGCTTCCCTGGTTCCGGCGGTGCTTTTTTGGCGGGTCAATTTGGTGGAATTTTTTGGTCTGAGGTGGGAGAAGTGGAAGAGTGTTTTTTGGATCATGCCGGCCTTTGTGTTTGGAATGATGGTTCTGGGAGCGTTGTTGGTGGCTTTGGGTTGGCAGAGCTGGGTGACAGAGACTTATGGTTCGAAGCCACAGGCGGCGGTGACGCTAATTCGCGAGACGACTGATATGGGTTTGCTGGTGGCGCTCGCGTTTTCAGCGGTGATTGTGGCACCGATTGCGGAGGAGGTGATGTTCCGCGGCTATCTCTATCCGGTGGTGAAGCGTTATAGTGATCGCTGGTTTGCGGCACTCTTCACCGGAGTCCTTTTTGGGGTGATTCACTATAACTTTATGAGCCTGCCAATGTTGGCCTTTATGGGGGTGGTCTTGGTGGTGCTTTATGAGGTGACAGGTTCGCTCTGGGTCACGATTGGGTGTCATGCGGCATTTAATGCAACCTCAATGGGAGTCATGATGCTTGGGCGACTTTACGAACTCCCGCCCGCGCCATGAAGTCGGTCGGTGATCTGGGGGAAGACGAGCTGATCGCGCGGCTTTGTGCGGGATTGCCGGTGAGCGATGATCTGGTGGTGGGGCCGGGCGATGATTGCGCGGTTGTCGGCAAGGGAGACCAGCTGACCTTGCTCAAGACCGACGCGGTGGTGGCCGGGGTGCATTTTTTACCAGAGGAGGAGGCCCGCCGGGTGGGCTGGAAGGCGGTGGCACGGGTGCTGAGCGATTTCGCCGCGATGGGCGGGAAGCCTGGCGAGTTGTTGGTCACGGTGGCCCTCGCACCGGAGGTTGAGGTGGCCTGGGTGAGTGAACTCTACGAAGGGATGAAGTCCTGCCTCGCAAAGCACGGCGGAATCATTGTGGGGGGAGAGACGACGTCACTTCCGGCAGGCACGCCGACCATGATTTCGGTGGCGGGCAGAGGAGTGGTGGCGAGGTCGCAGGTGGTGACCCGGTCCGGTGGCCGACCTGGAGATGCCATCTATGTGACGGGTAAGCTGGGAGGCTCGATCCGGGGGAAGCATCTGGATTTTACGCCCCGGCTTGCGGAAGCAAATTGGCTGACGCAACACTTTGAAGTGAATGCCATGATGGATCTCTCGGATGGCCTGGCCAAAGATCTCCCGAGGTTGGCCCGGATGAGTGGCTGCGGATTTGAAATCGACCGTGAAACCCTCCCATTGTCGGAGGGAGTTTCGGTGGAAGAGGCGCTGGGAGACGGAGAGGACTATGAGTTACTTTTCACCTCGGTGGATGAAATTGAAGGGACATGGGGAACGGTGTTCCCAAATCTCCCCCTGACCAAAGTAGGGTTTCTGGTCGCGGGAAGCGGTGAAGCCATCGACGGAGGTTGGGATCACTTCCGCCGATGATTGACCGGATTACTTCTTGGGCATGATGGGCGAGTTGATGTCCGCAAGATCGGAGGGCTTGATGCCTTTGACCTCGCCACCGAAGCTGAAGGAGGAAGGATTGTATTTTCCCACGAAGTCGATTTTGGCGTCGGGCTTGATGTCCTTTTCGAGTCCGGCGGCCCAGAAGATGCCGTTGATGATGAGGCGGCGGTAGTTGGGATCGAGAAGGTCCTGGGAAGCTCCCTGGGTGGAGTGGAAAACGCGGGCCTTTTTACCGTCCTTGGACTTGTAGTGGCGGGTCCAGGTGGAGGGACTGGGCTTCTTTGTCGTGTCGGCGGGTGACCCCTTGGTCATACCATTGCTGTCTCTTATACACATCTCCGAGCCCACGAGACCGAGGCTGATCTCGT
>CAJXVQ010000666.1 GCA_913060685.1 uncultured Verrucomicrobiales bacterium | reverse complement strand
GTATAAGAGACAGGGCCAATGTCTATACCGCCATCGATGCGGATCATGAGATTGTGCCGGTTTTGAACAAGGTCGACCTGCCCGCCTCTGACCCCGACCGCGTGCGCGAACAGATCGAGGATGTGATCGGCATCGACGCCAGCGACGCCGTGATGATCTCGGCCAAGACCGGCCTCGGCATCGCGGATGTGCTCGAGGCCATCGTGCAACGCCTGCCCGCGCCAAAGACCGGCGACCGCGACGCCCCCCTCAAGGCGATGCTGGTCGACAGCAAATACGACCAGTATCTCGGCGTCATCTGTATCGTGCGCATCATCGACGGCACCCTGAAAAAGGGCGACCGCATCCGCATGATGAAGACGGGCGGCACCTATGATGTCGACGATGTCGGCGTCTACCGCCCCGCGATGACCACGGTGGCGGCGCTCGGCCCCGGCGAGATCGGCTTCCTCAACGCCTCGATCAAGCAGGTCCGCGACACCCGCGTCGGCGACACGATCACGCATGAGAAACGCCAATGCACCCAGGCGCTGCCGGGCTTCAAACCCTCGCAGCCGGTGGTGTTCTGCGGCCTCTTCCCGGTCGATTCAGCCGAGTTTGAAGACCTGCGCGACGCGATCGAGAAACTGGCGCTCAACGATGCCAGCTTCTCCTACGAGATGGAGACCTCGGCGGCCCTCGGCTTCGGCTTCCGCTGCGGCTTCCTCGGGCTCTTGCATCTCGAGGTCATCCGCGACCGGATCGAGCGCGAATACGATATCGAGCTGATCACGACGGCCCCTTCCGTGATCTACCACATCTACATGCGCGACGGCACGATGACGGAGCTTCACAACCCCGCCGACATGCCCGAAATGGCCATTGTCGATCATGTCGAGGAGCCGCGCATCAAGGCCACCATCCTGGTCCCCGACGAATATCTTGGCGACGTTCTGAAACTCTGCCAGGACCGCCGCGGCATCCAGGAGGACCTGACCTATGCCGGCACCCGCGCCATGGTTGTCTACGACCTCCCCCTGAATGAAGTTGTGTTCGATTTCTACGATCGCCTGAAATCGGTAACAAAAGGTTACGCCAGCTTCGATTATCAGATGATCGGCTACCGCGAGGATTATCTCGTCAAGATGCAGGTGCTGGTCAACGATGAGCCGGTCGACGCCCTCTCGATGATGGTCCACCGCGACCGCGCCGAGATGCGGGGCCGCGCCATGGTGGAAAAGCTGAAGGAGCTGATCCCCCGCCACATGTTCAAGATCCCGATCCAGGCCGCCATCGGAGGCCGCGTGATCGCGCGCGAGACCCTGTCGGCCATGCGCAAGGACGTGACCGCGAAATGCTACGGCGGCGATGCCTCCCGCAAGCGGAAGCTGCTGGACAAGCAGAAAGCGGGCAAAAAGAAGATGCGCCAGTTCGGGAAGGTGGAGATTCCGCAGAGTGCGTTTATCAGCGCGTTGAAGATGGACAGCTAGGGCCGAACATATTCAGTGACGGTAGGCGACTGCGCTTGACCTGCCAAGCGCGTGGCCACAAAGACCCTGAATGTGCGTTGCGTAAGTGTTGAGGTTTGGTGGTAAGGGTGCTCAAAAGTGGAAGGCACGAGAGATCTGAGCAGACATATCAGCATCCCTGATTATTACCGAATATGCCCCATTTTCCGAATATACAAAATCAGATTGATTGACTGGCACCTGAACAGAGTATGCAGGATTCGTCCCACCTGCGTTTAATGGTGCGATACCAAACTCTAGGAATAAAGCTCCATCAATCTCCAATGCATCTACGCTGAATCCGGCAAGTACTCCAATTGGTGCGATGCCGAAGTCGTCGGTAGTGCCGTATATTACGGTCTCCGCATCAAGCGTGCCCCAAAAATTTCCTTCCTGTGCCATCCAATATGCCCCGTCCGAATTTTCACAAGTGGAATCCGTCGGTCGCAATAGCGAAAACTCTACCTGAAATCTCTCACCACTACAGGTTTCAAAGTTCACTCGTGAGTTTTGATCGTTGGGGATCGTTGTAAGTACTCCGACTCGCGGTTGGAAGTTTGTTGACGTCACGGCCAGTCTGTAAAAGTGAGGGCCGGATTCGGCCACGATCTCAGCAAGACCGAACGCAAGATCACCATCTTGCGCGAACGAGGGGCTTTCCATAAGAAAAAGCACTGCGAACGAGCACATCATTCGTGATACGAAAAAATCCAATTGTCTGCCTCCCCGTCAGGCATTCGTACAATCCAAAAACTTCCGGAATCAAAGAAATTCACAATCAGGATACTATATCCATCTGCTCTTGCCAAGAAGTGAAGACTCGGAAAGCCGTCGCTCTCCAGCAGGTTCTGCAGGAGAGTGTTCGACGGAGGGATCATCGCAAACGGATAATTGTTCCGTTCGTCTGATGCTCTCATTCTACCAATATCTTCCGCCGAGTGAATGAGCAAAGCTATCGATACCAGTACTCCCGCAACTCCTAGGAATGATAGCGGGCGAAAAATTCTGATCAAGGGTAGATCAATTAATATTAACGTGGAGAAGAGTAATGGGAAAGTAATCCATGTATCCGTTATTGATTCCAAAACAACTGGGGCAGAATGTACAAGAATCTCCTCAAATCCAAAATTTAACTCCGATAAGGAAACATCAAAAAAATCGTAAAACGATTCAAGGTATGTATATCCGACAATGTATAACACCACCGATACGATAGAAGACAGTCCGAGTATTAATGCAATTCTATTTTCCATAACGCCTATCAAGTTCAGACTTGATCCGAACAAAGCGAATGGTTGCCAAGGATGTCAACTGTCTTGTCGGTGGAGAAGTTTGGGATTTACCCCACCATCCCCTTGGCCTGACCACACCAGACACGGCTACTCTCCGGAACTGACCGCGACCCGACCCCCACCTCCCCCCACTGACCCGCATGGAACCGCACTCCCGATCCTGGCGTTAAAAACAGGTAAAGAACGGAGGTGCCGTCATGGCTACGCATCGCTCATTGCGCCGCCACCCGGGGTTGCGGTGGTTCAACATTCCCCTTTTCGTCGCCAGCATTGCGGGCACGGCCGTGATCGTCGCCCTGGCCCTCGGGTTCTACACTTGGTGGGCCTTCGCGATTTCCGGGGTCGTCGGGATCGTATTGGGCGTGCCGCTCGGCATCTGGGTGACCAATGCGATCAAGCGGGCGGATTCTGCCTGGCCGCCCGAACGGTTGGGGTGACCTGCCCGCCGCCCGCGTCTGTACGGGGGGCGCATCGGGGGGTGTACAGGGGGTGTACACCGGATTTCGCCCCGAAAACCCCTTCGCACCCGCAGCATTCCGGCGCCGCCGACACCCGCCCGAAACGGCCGCCATAACCCCGCGAAACCGTTCAGGTTTCCGCCCCGTATCCCCCGGATTTCCACAGGCTTACCCCCTGTCTCTTATACACATCTGACGCTGCCGACGATCTACTCTGT
>CAJXVQ010000665.1 GCA_913060685.1 uncultured Verrucomicrobiales bacterium | reverse complement strand
CGGCAGCGTCAGATGTGTATAAGAGACAGCCGGAAACCCTGACAACGGAGCCGCCGGCGACCCCGACCAAGACGGCTCCACCAATGAAGAAGAGCAGGATCGCTCAACCTTTCCCAATGACGACGACTCCGACAACGATGGCCTGCTCGACGGAATTGAGACCAACGACGGAGTCTATATTGACGAAACCATGACCGGAACCAATCCTCTCAATCAGGACTCTGATGGGGACAGCCTGCCGGATAGCGTGGAAACCAACTCAAGAATCTATGTCGATGAAACCAACACGGGAACCAACCCCAATGAGGCTGACACCGATGACGATGCCTTGAGCGATGACTGGGAAATTGCCAATGATCTGGATCCCTTTGATGATGGCTCCACCAACCCCGTCAATGGAGGAACTGGAGACCCCGATCTTGATAGCTCGGACAACACCAACGAACAAACCCGGGGAACCGATCCTAAGAACGCCGATACAGATGGCGACAATCTCTTGGATGGTGTTGAAACCGGCGACAGAAATTATCTCGACCCCCAGAATACCGGAACCGACCCCCTCAATACAGATACTGATGGCGATGGTCTTCGTGACGATCACGAAGACAACAGCGGAACCTTTGTCGACCCAAACAATACTGGCACCAACCCGAACAATCCCGATACCGATGGCGATTATTTCGCAGACGGTTGGGAAATCGAAAACGGAAGGAACCCTCTGAACGCCGATGATAATAGCACCATGGCAGGAGCGATTGGCTTGAACTTTGGTACCGGCCGCGCTGATGCCTCCCTTCTGGAAACCGATTCCGCGGGAGCCGCTGCGCAGACGAACTGGAACAATCTCGCCCTGCCAACCGGAGCGGATGTTGCCCTCAACGACAATTCCGGCTCCGAAAGCGGAGCAACCGTGAACTGGACAACCGATGAGGAGTGGAGCGCGGGCGGACCGGGCGTCGATACCAATGGAACCCTTCTCAACGGTTGGATTTCAGCCAACAACGCAGGAGGGACCAACACCATCAACATCTCCAGCATCCCCTACGGAAGTTACGATCTCATCTTCTACCTCAACCACGATCGCGGAACCGAAGACGTCCTTATTTCTGAAGCCAACGGGGCTTTCACCCAGATCCTTGCCCATGAAAACGACCCCGATATCCTCGCTCCCATCGTCTTCAACCAACAAGTGGCAACAGCTGAAGGCGACGCGACGCAGAGCGGGAACTTTTTCGTCATCCCTGATCTGACGAGCTCCGACCTCGCCCTTGTTCTCGATCCGGCAGGAGAAGCCGGGTCAATCGATCGGGGAGCCATCACCGGGATTCAACTTGTGAATCGCGGCGGAGCCACCGAATTGGCCATCACCAATATCACGCACGACTTTGAAGCTGGCACGGTGACGATCACTTGGAATTCCGTCAGTGGTCGTGACTACGCCATCGATGCAGGACCAAGCCCGGCCCTCACCGAAGCCGATGAAATCAGTGACTTTAGCGCAACCGGTGAGAGTTCAACCTTCACCGAAAGTATGGTCGACTTCATTGCGAATTCGAAACGCTTCTACCGCATACGCGAAATTGGGGCCGAATAAACGACAGAGTCATTGCAAATCGACCGCGCTGCGGAAGACTTGAGGGACTTACTGCGTAAGTTCCCCGAGTCCCATGACATCCTTTTTTCGACCCAAAAACCTGATCTTCGTCTCACTTCTCACCAGTGCCACGACCAGCTTTGCTGCCGAAAACGAACAAGCTCTCTCTTATTCAAAGGATATCCGGCCCATCCTCTCAAAGAATTGCTTCAAATGCCACGGCCCGGACGATGCCAAAGATGAGAGTGGCAAGTCCCTTCGAAAAGCCGGTTTCCGCCTCGATATCGAGGACGACCAGGATTGGAAGGAAGTCGTTGCCCGCATCATCGCCACGAATGCCGACGACATCATGCCTCCTCCCGAGGCCAACAAAACCCTCAAACCCGCCGAGATCGCCCTCCTCAAACGATGGATCAACGGAGGAGCCAATTACGAGAAACACTGGGCCTTCGTTTCCCCTCAAAAATCCCCCGTCCCAACATCGAGCCATCCGGTCGATCATCTTTACGGAATCCCCCTCGCCGCGAAAGCCGATCCTTACACCCTGATCCGTCGCGTCCACCTCGACCTCATCGGCCTCCCTCCCACCGTCGAAGCCGCCGACGCCTTCGCTGCCAATCCTACGAGCGAAGCCTTCGAAGCCATCGTCGATCGACTCTTAAAGTCTCCCCGCTACGGCGAACGCTGGGCCCGCCGCTGGCTCGACCTCGCCCGCTATGCCGACACCAACGGCTACGAAAAAGACCGCGACCGCTCCATCTGGCCCTACCGCGATTACGTCATCAAGTCCCTCAACGCCGACAAACCTTTCGATCAATTTACCATCGAGCAACTCGCCGGTGACATGCTCCCCAACGCCACTCCCGAGCAAATCGTCGCCACCGGTTTCCACCGGAACACCATGCTCAACGAGGAAGGAGGCATCGACCCGCTCGAATTCCGCTTCCACGCCATGACCGACCGCGTCGCAACCACCGGCACCACCTGGCTTGGCCTCACCACCGGTTGCGCCCAGTGCCACACCCACAAATACGACCCCATCACCCATCACGACTACTTCGGCCTCATGGCCTATTTCGACAACACCCTCGAACCCGACTACCACATCCCCGATCCCACCCTTGGCGAGCGAAACCAGACCAATCTCGCCCAAGCCAAAAAGCTCCTCACCGAACTCCCGAATCACTGGCCCGCCCCCGGCGCCCAAGTTGTCTACAAACCACAGCTCATCCACTCCGCCACCGCTGCCAACTCAACTCTCAGCTTCGACAAATTCGTAGCAACCCCCACCGGCCCCATCCCGGATCAAGACACCTACACCGTCTCCATCGAAACCAAGGACCACAACTTCTCCGCCCTGCGGCTGAAAACCATCGCCTTCAACGGCAAAGGTCCCGGACGCACCGCGCACGGCAACTACGTCCTCTCCGAAATCGAAGTCACCGCCGCCCCGCTCGACAACTCGTCACCTCCTCAAAAAATCACCCTCGCCAAAGCCGCCGCCAGCATTGAACAGGAATCCTTCCCCGCCGCCCACGCCATCGATGGCAAACTACAAACCGGCTGGGCCATCCACGATGCCACCAAACCCCCGCATCAAAATCAACATGTCGATATTTTCTTCGCCCAACCGATCAACCATCCCTCCGGCACTCGCTTCACCATCACCCTCCACCAAAACCACGGCAGCCAACACACCATTGGCACCTTCCAGCTCCTACTCGGAAAAACCACTCCGCCCAAAGGAGATCCAAGCGAGCATCTCCAAAAATCCTACCAAGCTTGGCTCGCAAGCCAAAAGAACAACCTGACCCCTTGGCAAACCCTTGCCCCGGACAAGGCCTGTCTCTTATACACATCTCCGAGCCCACGAGACCGAGGCTGATCTC
>CAJXVQ010000664.1 GCA_913060685.1 uncultured Verrucomicrobiales bacterium | reverse complement strand
ACAGAGTAGATCGTCGGCAGCGTCAGATGTGTATAAGAGACAGCTCTCGGCCTGGCCCCCACTTCCAGCTCCACGAACATGCTCGCGATCTGTGATGCTCTTGCCATGGTTCTTCTTGAAGTTCGTGGGTTTCGCGATGAAGACTTCGCCGCTCTCCATCCTGGAGGAAACCTTGGAAAACAACTCCTCACACGCGTCGCTGACATCATGCGAACCAACAAAAATTTTGCGACAGCAGACCCCGGTGCCACGGTTGATGAATGCCTCTTTGCCATGCAGAAGTGTAAGGCAGGAGCCGTAGTCCTGATTGACGGAGACAGGCAATTAGCAGGAGTCTTCACTCATGGAGATTTCGTCAGAGGCTACCGAAAAGATCGACAAATTGGCGACTCTAAAGTCTTCAAACACATGTCGCATGATCCAGTAACGATAGATCAGGACACGCTTGCAATTAATGCGGTAAAGATAATAAAAAATCACCGCATTGATGAAATTATCGCTCTGGACTCGAAAGGAAAAGTCGTCGGCATCATCGACGTGCAAGACCTGTCACGTGTCGATTTAATTTAGACCAACATTGTCGTCACGGTCGCCCTACGATCAAAACGACATTGCCAAGACGTTCAAACAGATACCAGAAATGCCCAATCCAAGCGGTTCTTCAGGTTCACTGCTTGCTTCCACGCTCCGATCCGAATCTCTAACGGCCCAACAGGCCGGGCAAACTTCGCGGCTCTCGATGAGTCCGGTATCGCTCTGGATACAAAGCTGAAGTCATTGCCGCCTGCCAGAAGAGCGGAATGAGAGGCCCTGCCTTCGCACGACAAGGTGGCATCAAGTATCCCACCTTGGCTTACTGGATCGCGAAGGCCAAAGCAAGGGGGAGAGATCTGAGATGCAACTGATTTCTGGACCACTATTTGTTTCATTTTGGTAGAGAGATTTCGATTCAAATTTGCAGGGCGAAAGGTAGCTCAGCGAGGAGTGTTTCCGACGAGTAACTAAGAACAAGCGCTGCCTTCATTTGAGATCACCCCCTCTACCTCTCCGATCGCTTCAACGACACCTTGAAGAGGTCCACTCAAAAAAGCAAATTCCAGGCCGCCCTGGATATTCGCCATGCCCGGCATGCATTACTTTTCGCCGACATAACCGAAACGTTTCAAAATCGGCATCGCCTCCTCTTCGAAGGAGGCCTTGGTTTCCGCAGAGAGCAAGGATGTTTGGACCTTGGCGATGCCCGGCTTGATGATTTTATCGATTGTTTCCGGAGTAAACCAGTATTTCTTGTTCCGCTGCCCGAAAGCCGGGTTGTGCTGACCGTCGGAGGTCATCACGGATTTCGACTTGAGGCGGATCGCAGGAAGGTCGACGGGATCGAGGCCGGCGAAAGAATACAGTTCGGAGGCGATTTTGAAAGGGTCGCTTAGGATGTCTTCGAATTTTACGATGCGGTGCTTTTTGAAACTCTCCTGGTCCTGCGAGAGTTGCTCTCCGAACTTGCGGTATAATTTGGCGATTTTTTTGACGTCTGATCCCCGGCGTGTCCAGCTTTCACAGATGGCGTAGCCATCGCGAATCAGGCCGATAAAGCGGCAATCGTCGTATATCTCCTCGAAAAGCGGATTGAGTTCGTGCTCTCGATTGACTGACTTGATGCAGAGGGCCGATTTGGTGACCTCCTCCGGACTGTACACCTCATTTTCGGACTTATACTTATCGAACTCGTGTTCCAACGTCTCGAGCTTGTTTCGATAGAAAATATCATCAACCTTTTTTGCGGTCGGCTCAAAGAGCGGCGCGCCTCGGACGATTGAATGACTGTAGTAGGTGTGGAGGATTCTCCCCCTGATACCATGTCTGCGGCGGGTGAGGAGTTCGCCGGTTTCCAGGTTCGTGCCGCAGACGTCCGGATGTGAGCTTAGAATGTTCCAGAGGATGTTTGTCCCCCCGCGGGCCATGCCATAGACGACAATGACTTTTTTGTTTTTCGTTTCAATCGCCATGACTGCTAGGAATTTTCTTTTTGAGTGTACCCCTGCAGGGCGTCGTTGAAGGGATCGAAGAGGGTAGAAAGGAGACGGCATCCGCAGCGCGCTTCAGGAGGGAAATTCATAAATGCAGGAGGGTATTCCTCCTTCAAGCTATGCCAAGAGTAAATTTGGCGGCGGTTGATCTTGGTCAGGGCGATTGACCAGCCCCCCACATCTCTCGGCTAATTGATCAGAGTGATTTCGCTAATCAGGAGGCTCTCAAAATGCAGGATCGGTTCGCCACGACCACCTTGAAACCCAGTCGATCCCCCAAAAACACCAGCGACCTCGTCCTGCACGGGTGTTTTTTGGAGATCGTCTGCCACCGTTGGCCAAGGGCGGCGACGAGGGCGCCAAGAAGGAATGCGACGGCGGTCTGATCGATGCGTTTCCACAAGCCTTGCTTGGTGAGGCACCTCTGATTGATCCGCCCGATCTGCGAGGCCATTTGCGAGCAGGAAGCATCATGAAAGTTCGCGTAAACAAGATCGTCCCATTCCGGAAATCCGCCCCCCTCTCCCCCCCTCCCAAGGCGATCTGAACGATCACATTAGAAATGTAGCATGAAACTTATTTATACATTTTTCGCTCAGCCGTACTACGTAAGCTATATCCTGCCATCAAACAGAGCTTCGCCACTCTTCCCACCAAATACCAATACCATTTCTCCTTTTTTTTCTTAGGTTTGGTCAAAGCGGTTTTCGAGCCATCTTCGCTAAGAATCTTTGCGGAGTATCCTTGATTTTCAATGAGCCGAGCCACTTCACTTGTGACCGTTACATCACATTCTAAATTCCCCAGTAAAGCACCTATTACTCTTCCTTCCAGGTTTGCATCATGCCATGTGGAATTGGCTCGATCAGACTTCTTACTATAATGCCCAGTCCCTCCATTAACTTCACCAAACATGGTAAAGCCGGTGACGAAGAGCCTCTCAACCCTCAAATAATAAGGCAATGAAGCCATCGCGTATGTCCCCATGGTGAAACCACGCTTTCTTTTAGGTATATCGCAAACCAAGATCTCAGGACCTCCCGTGAGAAACAAAGGAGTATTCTTCACCCATTGGAAAAATCTATTTCGAGATTTCTCGGTACGGTTCCCAATCGCCTTAGTATTGGCATAAGTCACGACACATTTAGGCTGAGATGTTTCCTCTGGCGGAGGTGCCTTCTCCAGGCTATTCGCATCATTTGCGACAATAATATCAGTCCTTGAACCTACTGATTTCTCTTTACCGTCCACTGTTGATCTATTGAACCTCACAACAATATCATAAGAATCTATATACTCTCCATTCTCCCATCCCAGCACTGAAGACGAACTCCCAACGATCGCCATGGAGCGACACCCCTTGAATAAATCTTGCAAGTCCAGTATGGAAAGTGAATTAATAGATTGCTCTGCCATGACCCCACCATCATAAACCTGTCTCTTATACACATCTCCGAGCCCACGAGACCGAGGCTGATCTC
>CAJXVQ010000663.1 GCA_913060685.1 uncultured Verrucomicrobiales bacterium | reverse complement strand
GAGATCAGCCTCGGTCTCGTGGGCTCGGAGATGTGTATAAGAGACAGCGGTGCCGGTGTTCATGAAAGCGTGGGCCGGGTCGTGGTTGACCTGGTCGGTTTGCTGGGTGCGGATGATGCAGATGTCATCGGCAATCTTCTGAATGTTGGGGAGAAGATTGGAGATCATCTGCCCCGAGTTGCCGCACTTTTTGAAACCAACATCGGTGCCGAAGCACTTGAGTTCGGCATGCTGGAGGAAAGCGAATTTGATCCCTTTGGTGAGTTCCTTGGGAATGGGCTTTCCGTTGAGCTCACGGAGCTTCGGTTTGTCATCGAAGGACTCAAACTGGGAAGGACCACCCGCCATGTAGAGGTAGATGACCCGCTTGGCCTTGGGAGCGTGGTGGGAAGGCGCTGCGTTGAGATCGCGGGAGAGAATTGAGCAAAGCGCGGTGCCGGTGAGGAGGGTGGAGGACTGTCTGAAGAAGTCGCGCCTTGAACGTTGAACGTTCAACGTCGAACGCTCAACGTTCAAGTTTTGCTGAGAAGAGGGGATGGTCATTGGAGCTTCTTTTTTGCGGTGGAAATACTTTTGTGGAAGATTCGAATGAGTTGCTCGGTTTCGTCGAGGAGTTCCGAGAGAAGGGCGGGTTTGTCGATGAGGGGGACTCTTTGAGCAAGCTTGAGCCAGCGGGAGGTTTCACGGAGTTCTTTGAGGGCAATACGAAGTTTATGGATGAAGTCCTTTGGTGATTCTGCTGCTTGGGCTTCGCCGTGGTGAGCCATCGGTGCGGTTCCTGAGCGGAGGAGTTGGTTGGAAACGTGAACCTTGGCTTGTGAACCTTTCATTTTTTCAGTCAGGCGAACGATCCGAGCTGAGTATTCCAGAAGTCGCTCTTCGAGATTGTATTGGGGTTCTGAGTTCATTTTTCGTTCGGCGAAGCCGCCATCTGAAGATTGAGCGTTCAATGTTGGACGTTGAGCGTTGAACGTTCAATCTCTGGTCAGAAATTCATGAAGATTCAAAACAACCCGCGCAGTCGCGGTCCATGCTGCGTGTTGAATCGGATCATGATCACCGGCGGGAGATTGTCCGATCTTGAGGAGCGCTGCTGCGTCATCGGGAGTCTTATTGAAGTTGCTTAGGAGCTGTTGGTGGAGTTTCGTGATTTCGGATTTCTCCCGAGAAGTGGGGAGACGTTGGAGTGCGAGCTTGAAGAGCTTGTCGATGGGTTCGGGTTCGTTGATGACCCGGCTGGCAAGGACGCGGGCAGCTTCGACAAACTGGGGGTCGTTTAGGAGAGCGAGGGCCTGTCCGGGGGTGTTTGTAGTGACTCGGCGAGCGGTGCATTCCTGGCGGGTGGGGGCGTCAAAGGCGAGCATGGCGGGGTGGATGTTTTGGCGTTTCCAGAAGGTGTAGAGGGATCGTTGGTATTGTGAGGCCCCAGAGCTGGTTTCCCAGAGTTGATAGCGGGAGCCATACATGACTTTGTTGGATTTCGCCCAGTAGCTGTTGGGTTGATAGGGGAAGAAGGATTGGGAGGGGATTTTAATTGTCGTTTGAAGGAGTCCGGCGGTGAGGAGGGCTGAATCACGGATTTCCTCGGCGGTGTGACGGCCGCGGCCTTGCCGGGCATGGAGACGGTTGGTGGGGTCATTTTGAGCGAGGAGCGACCCGGGAATGGAAGAGAGTTGGTAAGCTTCCGAGGTGACAAGAAGATGGATCATTTTACGGATATCCCAATCTTCCCGGAACTCGCCGGCGAGCCAGTCGAGAAGGTGAACGTGGGATGGCCAGTCGCCTTGGTTGCCGGAATCCTCGAGTGTTTCGCTGATACCGCGTCCATAGAATTGATGCCAGAGGCGATTCACGAAGACGCGGGCGGTGAGTGGGTTTTCTCTTGAGACGATCCAGTTGGCGAGGTCAAGTCGGGTGGGGTTGGGAGAGCTGAGCTTGCCAAATTTCTCCGGGATGGCGGGCGTCGCGACGGGGCCGGATTCGTCCATGAAGTTGGCGCGCTTGAGGACGTGGGTTTTCTTGGGTGGGCCTTCCTTGCTGACAAGGGTTTCGATGGCTCCCTGACGATGGAGGTAGACCTCGCGGTAGAGGTCGGTGAGTCGGGCGACGAGTTCCGGGTTCCGGTGTTCGCGGAAGGTCATGTCGATGACTTGTTGATGGATGGGGCGGCGCTGGTCGACAGGCTTCTTAAGAGAGGTGAGAATGAGGGAAGGGAGATCTTTGCGGTCATCACGGTTGAGCGGGAGTTCCCAAAAGTAGCGAAAGGATGATTCGGCAAGTTCGTTGGTGAAGAAGCGGGAGGCGGAGGCCCGGAAGCCGGAGCCTCCCCAGGTGACTTTGCCGCCTTGCTGGATCCAGGCCATGCCTTGGGGGACATAACCCGCGCTTCCGAGCTTCTTCTTGGGGAGTTCGAGTCGGACGACGCTGCCAGCTTTAGGGAGTGGCCCCATGTGGGTGAGCTTTTGAGGGAAGTTCTTTTTGGCGGCAGGGTGGTCCTTGGGACCCCAATAGAAAGTGCGGAAGTAGTCATCGTGCCAGCCCATACGGCGGTAGGCTCCATTGATGATTTGAAGGGCGATGAACTCGGGCTTGTTCGCGGGATCGAGGGTGACGTGAGCGAAGTAGTCCTCGCTATTGCCGGTGGCAGGGAGGGTTTCGACGCACATGTGTTGTTTGATCTCGCCGGATGGCGCGATGACTTCGCGACCAGTTTCAGTTTGGATGAATTCACCTTGAGTGATTCGGGCGACGGGAAGGACGGCGGGGAACCACGGCCAGTCGGCTTGGGCGATGGTCGCACGGGCTTCTTTGTCCTGCTTTAAAACTTCGACTGTCCATGCTTTCAGTTCGGCGGGGTCGATAGGGGATGAGTAAAGGGCCTCCCGGACTTTATCGATCTTGTCGATGAATTGAAGTTCCTTGGTTGATTTGCCGGGGGCGTCGTGAACGTAGTGGAGAGGAACCCGGCGATCGCCGGGTTCGTAGACTCCGGCTTCGATGAGAGGATCGAAAAAGGCGGCGAGGGAGTAGTAGTCCTTGGCCAGAATGGGATCGTATTTGTGGTCGTGGCATTCGGCGCAGCCGGTGGTAAGACCGAGCCAGACGGTGCCGAGAGCGCGGACGTGTTCGCCTTTGAGCGCGTAGAGGGCTTCTTTTTCAATGACCCCGGCTTCGCAATTTGTTTTGACGAGGCGATTGTAAGCAGAGGCAACGAGGGTGCGGTCATTGCGATCCGGGAGGAGGTCGCCGGCGAGTTGCTCGCGCGTGAATTGATCAAAGGGTGTGTTTTGGTAAAGGGACTCGATGACATACTTGCGGTAGGGTCCGGTGGCGATGGGTTCGTCGGAGACCATGCCGTTGGAGTCGGCATGTCGGACGAGATCGAGCCAGATAAGACCCTGGTGCTCGGCGTGTTCGAGAGAGGAAGTCCATTGATTGACGAAATTTTGGTAGTGTGCGGGAGCTGTCTCTTATACACATCTGACGCTGCCGACGATCTACTCTGTGTAGA
>CAJXVQ010000662.1 GCA_913060685.1 uncultured Verrucomicrobiales bacterium | reverse complement strand
TGAAAGTCCGGGCCTCGCCCCCTTTGCCTGGCGACCTGGTATGACGAGCCCTCGACGGCGCTTACGGCGCAACCGGGGCGGAGTATCTTCGAGCCATGGTCCGATCCGGGGAGACTTAACCCGGATCGATCACCGATTGAAATCTGATTCGGCTTGGAGCCTCGGATTTTAATGAAAATCTCTTTCTCCGGCGCTCTTCCTCTGGTTTTCGGCGACTTTCCCGTATTCTCGGACTTCACACCTGTTTTTTCGGTCGGTTTCCTGGTCGTCTTCGATTTTTTCCGATAGCTCAGCAGACAGATTCTTTGATCCGCTTCTCCTTCGTTGGTGAAAATGGCCCGGCTTTATGCCGGCATCTTGTCGAGACGGGCCAGATTCTCGAAGCACTGCCCGAAAAGCTTTTTGCGCGGATAGGAACTCGCGAATTCCAGCAACACTCTGCGGACGCTTACTTTGATCCGCACCGCAATTTTGAACAGCTTGAGCCGGATCTGTCCGATACTCGCTTTTTCCAGTTCCGTCCCTTTTAAAACGCAGGCCTTCATCCGGTTCATTACGATATGTGCGATGACGCTGAACCAGAGCCGGAGTTGATTGCTGGCCATCCAGTGGGTGCTGGTGCGATCCGCAAAAAGGTCCATCTGTTGCTCTTTGATCCGGTTCTCCATATCGCCCCGCATGCAGTAGAAATCTTCATATAATTCCTGCGATCGAAAACGCTTTTTGTTCCCATCATTTTCAAACCCCTGACCCGGCAAGTTCGTGACGATAAATCGAAGGTTCGTCTTCCCGGGAAGAAGTTCAATTTTGGCAATGACCCGTCGCTCACAGCTCCAGCTGTCCAGGGTCCGATATCGTAATTCGGTAAATCGGCGGACGGCGGTTTTAACCTCACCCTTTTCATCCGCATGTTCCTGGCGCAGTTTCCAAAGCGGCACCGCAGTTGCTTTTCTCAGGCGGGCATTGGTGCTGTATCCAAGGCAGTAGTAAACTTCCACCTGACCCTCGCACCAGGCCATGATCTCCTCGCGGGCGAAACCTCCGTCTCCCCGCAGGATGATGCGGACCTTTTTACCAAAGCGTTTTCGGATGGCCGGAATCATTCTTTGGAGAGCTTCGACAGTGCCTTCACAACCATCAATTTTACACTTCCGGAGTTCGGACCAAAGGGGAATATTTCCGCAAAAGGCATAGAGAGGAAGATAGCAGTAGTGCCGATAATATCCATGAAAGTATCCTCCTTCCTGACTGCCGTGAAGTGGATCATCGGTGGCATCGAAGTCGATGACGATCTCCTTCGATTTTTTAGGAATCGCCTTCACTCCTTGTGAGATAATGAAGTCCTCGATGGCAGTCGGATTGGCCACGATCTTTTTATAGCGAGCGTCTGGCTTTTGCGCGGAAAGCTCAAGCCGGTTCAGGGTGGCGTGTGCGGCGAGGGCCTTGCCGCGGTCGTTGGGATCACGGCGGTTTTGGCCCTCGAGATCGGTTTTGCCAACTGATAGGGCGAGGGCGGGATCACGCCGCAGATCGTCGTGGTCGTTGAGATCTTCATAGCCCATGATGAGGCCATTAATGCGTTGGGAGAGGAGGTCGGCGACAGGATGTTCAATGAGATCCTGGTTCCTGCGGTCATCAAAACACTCTGAGAATTTCCGAATAAGACCGCAACGGGCCTCGACCTCCCGGAGAAAAAGCGCGCCGCCACCATCGCTGGAGAGGTGGCCGCCTTGGAAATTCGCGTGAATATTTCGGAAACCTAGGTCTTGAAAATCGAACGATGATTGAGGACAGTCTGTTTGCGCCATGATTGGAGTGGGTTTGGGTTATTGAGTTGAACAACAATATCTTAACCGATTCCCCAGTCATGGCGCGTCTTATCGGTGAGTTTTCCGGGTTAAGTGTCCTCCCGCGGGTCGGATCGGGGGCGACCGGTGTCTTGGCATACTTTCTCAAGCCGTCGCGTGAAAGCGCGGCAGGGGGTTGATGAGCCATCCGGTCGCCCCGTCTCCGTTTGTTCAATCCCGTCCGCGTTTCATGCCGTGTTCGGTCGCGGGTTGGAGGAAAGGCGATTGTCTACGATGTAAGCCGTACTGAAAGTGTTCATGAGCGGTCGGGCAGGTCGATGCCGTGGGTTTCCTTGATGACGCGCCGCCAAAAGCCGACGGGGTGGGCTTCGTCGGTGATGAGGTCGATGCCGCCCGAGAGAGTCCGCCATTTGCGCTGGAGCACACCCCAGGTGTGCTGGGCGGCGTCGTTGAGTTGGTCCGGATCGACGTTGCGGGCCCGGCCTTCGGGACCGAGGTAGGGGACTTCGTTTTGTGCGAGGGTCCGCACGAGCCGGAGGTAGCGGCGGGCGGCGGCGAAGATGCCGTGTTGGCCGTTGGCGTTCCAGCGGATGATGCGGTCCTTGAGTTCGGGTGGTCCGTGGAGGCTGATTTTCTGGGCGCTCTGGACGACCCAGTCTTTGAGGATGTGGTTGCATCGCCGGGAGGTGCGGCCCTGGACGGCGGGCGAGTCGGGACCGCCGCTTTGATAGGTGCTTGGCACGATGCCGGCGTAGGCGCAGAGCGAGTCCAAGGGGGCGAGGTTCCGGGGATCGCCGAGTTCACCGGCGATGCCGGCGGCGAGCACGAAACCGATGCCGGGAATGCTGGTGAGCAGGGCGTAGGGTGTGGTGGCCAGGGCGTGCGCGGCTTCGCTGCGAAGTTCCAGGGCGTTGCGCTCGAGACAGCGGTAAAGCTCGGTGGTGGCGGTGAGGGTGCGTTGCAGGGTGACGACACGGTGAGGTGGGGGAGGCAGGGCTTCACGGGCGAGGGTGATGATTTTGGTAGCG
Organism: uncultured Verrucomicrobiales bacterium; assembly: GCA_913060685.1. GTDB lineage: Bacteria > Verrucomicrobiota > Verrucomicrobiia > Verrucomicrobiales > Akkermansiaceae > SW10. The sequence goes on along the minus strand of CAJXVQ010000662.1, from coordinate 676 downwards.
GTTTCATCGGGGTTGTGGATGCGATGACGGCGTAGGAGATTGGTCAGGGCGACAGGTCTCCGTCGGGCGATCTCGGGGGCACTGAAGCGCTCTTGCATGAGGGCGAGGGAGGCCTCGGAGAAGGCAGACAGTCCGCTTTTGGAGTCGTTGAGAAATCCGGGGCAGAGTTGGTCCGCGAGAGCGTGAATGCGGTTGGAGGCCGCGGTCTTCTGACGAACGAGACCGCGACGACAGCGGTTGAGTTCGCGCAGGTGATGATAGACGGGGTTCGAACAATCCGTCTCTCCGGTGAGGCGGGCGCGACGGGCCAGCAGGGTCTTGGCGATGCCGAGCAGGTCCAGGGTGTCGGTGCTCGCGATGAGATTTTCGCGGTTCTCTTTGGCTTCGTATGCGCTGACACGGACGACGAGATAATCGTGTTCGCGAAGCGCCGCGGTGAAGTTGGCGACATACGCGGCTTCGTCCTCGCCGCCGAGAAAGATCTGGTTCTTGGGAATCTTGCGGCGGCGGGCGGTGGCCGAGACCTCCTTGATGAGGAAGTCGATGCCGGCGGGGTTGTTCTCCACCGGAAAGGCGGCTTTGAGAATGTCGCCATTGCCGTCACAGATCAATGCGACGTGCTTGCGCTTGGCATAGTCGAGGGCGACGCAGAGGACCTTTCTGGTGTCCCCGGCGC
>CAJXVQ010000661.1 GCA_913060685.1 uncultured Verrucomicrobiales bacterium | reverse complement strand
CTACACAGAGTAGATCGTCGGCAGCGTCAGATGTGTATAAGAGACAGGGTTGGCGAAGGTCAAGGTCACCGTGTCTTCATCCGAGATCACACTGTCATCGACTTCGAGCGTCCAATCTTCTCCATCTGGAGATGCATAAACTCCATAGACGACTCCAGGTCTGCAATTCCAGGTGAGCGTGATCCTTTCTGCTTCCCGATCGTAAATGATCTCGGTGATTTCCAGATCATTCCCGGTCACCGGCGTTGTCGTTGCAACAAGAGGCACCGGATAGAGGCTGAATTTGGCAATCTGACCCTCGAAGCCCGGCCACGATGTCGTCGCGCCCGGCAAGGTGGAGAGTTGATTATTCCGGTCACCTCCGCGGCCGGCAGACCAGCGTCCCAAGCCCATGAGATCGCCGCCGTCCCAACTATTCCCGTTCCATTCGTCGGACGTAAAGGCCGAAAGCCCCGTTCCCAAATGAGTCACCCCAAGAGTGACCTGCTTACCGGGCTCAAAGACGGCACGTAGTGCCAAATAATCATCCGCATTGAAGCCAGTCGGCCCATAAAGCGGTGCCAGATCGACGCCGACAACAGCGCTGCCATAAGGCGCACCATTGCCATCGTTCACTCCCAGATAGACCATGCTGTCGATCAGGACAATTCCCTGCCCGTCTCCGGTTCCACCCGACTCCCAGAGATATTGATGTCCACCAAAATCTGAGTCCGGGCTAAAAATCATTTCGATGGTTGCGTCCCCCGTCACCGTTCCACTCCCGAACAATTCGAAGAGAGAATTTGGCTCCGCGGTCACCCCAAACTGGGCATTGCCCGTGAAGTCAACCGCCTGGGAGAATCCCGTTTGCGCCGCTCCGGCTCCTGAAATTTCAACAACTGCCGGACTATTGATCGGGTCTAAAACGGCACCCGCCGGAGCTCCCTCCGGCCCCATCGCCCAACCGTCTCCACCAAAGCCTGTCCCCAATTCTTCATCATCCGCACACCAGAAACCCACCGCTTCCGCCCCGGGGGAAGAGGCGGCATCGGTCGGGTCACTACTCGCAAGTGCCTCGGCCCCATCTGAAATTCCATCACCATCGCTATCGAAACTTGAAGGATCACTGCCCGGTTGGCCGAAGGGGTTGTCCGGGTCAAAGGCCAGATTGGGGACCTCGATTGAGTCATTCAAACCATCACGATCGGTATCCGCGCTTCGCGGACTCGTACCCGTTGCGGTGGCCGAAGTCCAAAGGCCATCGTCGGTCTCAATGCCATCGTTCAAACCATCACCATCGGTGTCTGCCAGGTTCGGATTGGTTCCGGCCGCGAACTCCTGCAAGTTGCTCAACAGATCCCCATCACCATCAAGTACGGCATCTCCCGCATCATCCGAATTCAATCCAAACTTCGTTTCCCATACATCGGGCAAACCATCGCCATCACCATCATTGATCACTGCGAGCGCATTGTCCGCCGAAGCAAGAGCCGCCACATCTGTCGCTGTGAGCGCCGCATTCCAAAGTGACACTTCATCAATCGCACCTGTCATCCAGTGCGATTTCAAAGCCCGCTGAATTCCGCCGAGCGAAGTCGTCGCCACGGTCGCTGAATAGGGATCCAACCAGGTGAATCCGGTCGCATCGGCCACACCATCGACATAAAGCGTTGCCTTGTTGCCAGCTACCACCCATGCAATGTGATGCCATGTTCCATCCAGCGGGCTTGCGATGGAATACTGGTGGTTCGGAGTCGCTCCATTTGAGGCACGCAGGTAGACATCAAAACGATCATCCGCCCCGGTATTCTGCGTGCCGAAATTATAAAGACTCGTATTCTCGTTCAGCGAAGCCTCGGAAAAGAGACGGAGATCATTCTGCCCGGTCCCCTTCACTTTCACCCACATCGCAATCGAATGATCGGGATTGCTGGAGATGGGCAGGCGGTCGCCGGCCGCTCCGTTCGTTCGGGATAGCATCGTCTTTTCTGCGGCATTAAAACTCACCGCATTCCCATCCTGCCCGGTCACAACCGCCGACGGATCCAGGTTGGTGCCGGTCAGGTGATGAAAGCCAAACGCATCCGGAGCTTCCACTCCCGCGCCGAGGCGATCCAAGGGATAGTGAGCGACTAAAAACTCACCCAAATCTGCGCGGCTCGCCGCACTATTGGGATCAGTCCCCATCGAAATCTCCACTCCATCAACAACCCCGTCATCGTCCGAATCCCGGTCCAAAGGATCGCTCGCCGGATCCCCATTGACCTCTTCACCATCGCTCCGGCCGTCATCGTCCGTATCTGCCACCAGGGCATTGGTTCCGGAATACCCGACTTCGGTGGGATCCGCCTCAATGCCATCCGTCAGACCGTCACCATCCGTGTCGTTTAAGGTCGGATTCGTATCAGCCGCGAACTCAGCTTCATCATTCAAGCCATCGCTGTCAAAGTCACCTCCTGTCGCCAAATCCCCGGGATCATCCGGCGCATAGATTTCCTCCCACCAATCCGGCAAACCATCGCCATCAGCATCGTTCCCCACCGGCACCCAACGCGTATTCGCATAAAATCGCAGCCCATTCACAAGATTCAAGGTGCCTGAGGTGAACGCTTCCGACGGGATGGTTCCATTCAAACCATTTCCGGTAATTCCTCCCGCTGCTCCCAAACGAGCCCCGTCTCCACCGGACCAATCACCGCCCGTCGTTCCAACTTCCGTGGCAACCACTCCTCCATCCACAATGATCGATAAACCCTGCATTCCGGTCCCGTCATCCACGTTCACCGTGAATCCCACCTCAGCCTCACCTCCATCGACCACCGGCTGCGGCAAGGCATAGCTGACCGTCACCAGGCCACGTCCACTATTGCCAACACTACGCACCACCAGGGTGTTCGGAGCCTCATAGACAAATGAAGTCCCGATTGTCGCCGCCCCGGTCTCGAAAATCGTTTCCCGTTCTCCTGCCGCCTTGTCCGTAAAATCCACGTCGATCATAAATGTCGCATCAAGGAGATCGGATGTTGCGCCAAACCCGTCATTCCGTCCGTTGAAGGTCGGGTGCGCCCCCGCTGTGGTCAGAACCAAAGTCGGCGAATCCGGCAAATCGACCACATCATCAGCCAAAATTGGAGAAGTGAAACTAAGAGCGATCGGCATCACTGTCGCTGTGGAGAAGATTGATTTTTTCATTGAGTGTGTGTGTGTGGATTGAGCTCCGGTTTCCGAAAACCTCCCGGAGTAAAAATCGTGTGAAGGCCCAAACAGAACCTCTTCCAGATTTAGCCAAGACTAATACCACAGAAAAAGGCGTCAACGCAGAACACGAACGACTTCCGCTCTCCGAAGGGCGATTGGCTTGAGGAGGGTTAAATTGGGCGGGCTTGCTGGAGGAGGTTTAGGGCTCGCGCTGGGTAGGATTGGTAGGTGTCGAGCCAGCTGCTGAGGTTCTTCGTCTCGTCGAAGGGGATGATCGCGAGCAGCGCATTACGGGTCCTGTCTCTTATACACATCTCCGAGCCCACGAGACCGAGGC
>CAJXVQ010000660.1 GCA_913060685.1 uncultured Verrucomicrobiales bacterium | reverse complement strand
GGCTCGGAGATGTGTATAAGAGACAGCAATAGGTCCTCAGCCAACACAGACCGCGGCGCCTTTTGGGCACTGCCGGCTTTGAGAGTTCCTGGAGGGAATTCGGTTGTACTCTCTTGCCTTCCTCGCGTATTCCATTCGTTCAGGCAGCAGGATCACGCATCAATCATTCGAGTGCAAAGTTGCCACGACCTTGGGCCCGCTGAAAAGCTCCAGCTCGGTGCCATGAACATGGAATTTGTCCACCGAAGCCATCACTTTGGTAAATTCGTTTTCAAGCTTCATGAGTTCGGGTGATCCCGCCATCCTGGTGCTGATGAGTTGACCCATGATGACAGCGTCGTTGACCAGAGCGTAGGAGCCATTGAGTCGGTTGATGCCGCCGAACATGGCGAGCTTGCCACCGGAGAACTTCATGGTAGGTGGTTTCTCCGCGGTAACCTTCTTGCCGTTGAGGGTGACCAGTGTCCACATCTTGTTGGCGGCGGAATTCACGTCGGCCATGTCGCAGACGTGAGCCTTCCACGAGTAGGTCTTGTCGGATGCAGCGGCGATGGGTGCCTTGGCATCCGCCGGTGCGGGGTAGATGGTCGCTCCTTCCTTGATCGTCTCGATGACCTTGATGTCCTTGATCTTCATCGGATCGACCTTGAGCGGGTCTTGACTCAGGATGACGAGGTCGGCGAGTTTGCCGACTGCAAGGGTGCCTTTGCTGTCCTGCTCGTCATACTGTTCGGCTGTCCATTCCGTCATGGCTTTGAGTCCTTCGAAGGGTGTCACACGTTGGTCGGGACCGATTGTGGCACCGCCACGGGAGATGCGGTTCACAGCGGATGAAAGCATCATCATCTGGTCGAGTGGAGCAACGACAAAATCGGTGTGATTACTCGGGCGGAGACCGGCATCAATGGCGTCGCGCATGGGCGAGAGATACATTGCTTGTTCCTTGCCGCGATTTGCGATGTGCGCTTCTGCGAAGTAGAAGGTGTGGAGGGTGTAGAACGAGGGGCGAACCTTGTATTTGACGAACTTGGGAATGTGATCCTTACGCATGAACTGCGTGTGGATCGTCGTGACGTTCCAGGGCTTGCTGTAGTCACCTTCGCGTGCGAACTCGTAGGCCGTGAGGAAGGCGTCGATGGCGGCGTCGCCATTGCAGTGAAGGAGGAGCGGAACGTTCATCTCATAAACCTTTTTAACCATCTGGTTGGCGAGGTCCTGCGGAAAGGTCGGCTCACCGCTCCAGTTCTTTTCCCCGCCGGGGCCACCAGTGAGATACGGAGTTGTAAAGAATGCCGTCCGGCCTTGCGGCGAGCCATCGACGGTGATCTTTACCCCGCCCACCTTAAATCGATTCTCATACTTGGTCCATTTCTCCACGGGATGTTCGGCGAGGACTTTGTCGACATCGGTGATGAAGGGGTAGGCGACGATATCGATGATGTTTGCGCCGGCATCGCTTGCCCTCTTGATCGTTTGGAATTGTGCCAAATGCGTCGCTCCCTCGTGAGCGGTGGTAATGCCCGATTCGGCGTAGAGCATCTGGCCGGCCCGGCTCCAGTCGATCTCCTGCTGGGCCGTCATTGGCTCGGATTTTGCCATTACGGGGAGGAAGGCGGTTTCCATGATGAGACCCCAGGGTTCCTGGGAGCCGGGCTTGCGAACGATCACTCCGCCGGGAGGCGTTTCAGTTTTGGCACTGATATCGTAGTATTGCAGTGCGAGGCTGTTCATCACCGCACCGTGCATCGAGACGTGCTCGATACGCACCGGGTTGTCGGGGAAGGCCTCGTCGAGGTCCCCTCGATTGAGGAGACGACCATCCGGCATCACGGTATCATCGTATCCGTAGCCCATGATCATCTTGCCCTTGGGGATCTTACGCTCAACAGCAAACCGTTTCAGTTCGGCAATGATACTCGGCACATCCTTACCCGTGCCCGAAGGTGGGGCGTAAAGCTTGCACTGGTTGGCGACGAGGAGTGAATTAATGTAATGGCTGTGCCCGTCCAGGAACCCCGGGAGCAGAGCTCGTCCCTCGAGGTCGATAACCTTGGTCCCATCGCCTTTCATAGCGAGGGCTTCCTCCTCGGTTCCGACCAAGGAGATTTTGCCATCCGTAACGGCGAGGGCTTCGACGTAGGTCGGTTTGTCACCGGCCATGGTGAGGATGGCCCCGTTCCGATAAATGCTGTCCGCCTCTTGTGCGGCCACCGTGAGGAAACTGCTGAGAGATAGAGCGATGAGTAAGTTACGTGATTTCATTTGTTTGATCTGTGTTGAACCTCTCAGGCTTGTCTCGGAAAGGCTCGTTGTCAAATTGGCGATGTGTGTGCAGAGTTGCTGTCATCGCCGAACTTCCCAGTGTCGTTGCCCCTGATGGGAAAGCGAGCGTTGTTCGATGCTTAATGGTGATACCTATCATAAATCTATCGAAACCGACACCCCCAAACGACCTTCACACGCACTCCAATTTATGGAATCCACCTCCATAAAACCCAATCCTGCCAAACCCTGTTTGAGCTCCCCCTCCAAGCAGTTTTCCTAACCGCTAGGCTTTCAATATTCACTGTTGTCGCGCCCAAGTGAAGAAGAATCCGGTCACCAACAATAGTATCCCGTAAGCCCCTGTGGAAAGGGCCAAGACAACTGGAGATCTGAAGCGTAATTGATTCATCCGAAACAGCAACCTCGACATAGTGCAAACGATCAACGGCAAGAACGGAAAGCTTATGAAGGCAGCAAGAAACGGAAGTAATAGGACCAGATACTCATATCCAAACGCGCCAGGAACACGGTGAGCAGAAACGTGACGATCAATGAGAGTGAACGCTAAATACCCGATTCCAGCACAGATAAGAGTGTAAAGGGTGATCGGAACAATCTTTCCCGTGGTCGAACTCTTCTTGTGGTCTGGGGGCATCCTAATCTCTTCAGCGAATGCTGAAGCAAAGTGAGCATGGCGACAAGGCTCCGATTTCACTGACGACGGCCCCTCCCCGGGGTTATCTACAACCGCGCTATGAATCAATTGTGTTTCATTCATGACGGGCTTACTTCGCACCGCATTAGCGGTGATGGTCCGTGCAACCAAGGCAATCCGTTTCATTGAAAGTCTGTCCATGATCGTGGTTGGCCTGTTCCTGAGTGGCCGTTATTGTCGGTTCAGAATGTAGATGGGGTCACCGAGTTGATTTCGCTGATAAACTTTGACCTGGCCGCGGTTGATGAGGCTACGGAGGTTGGAGTTTGGCTTGGCGGTGGCGTCGAATTTTCCCGCTGATTTTTTGAGGTATGGGATGAGCTTGTGAGCCTCGTCAATATCGGGGACGGGGCAACCGGTGGTACATGGGACACGGCCGATCATTCTTTGGGCCCGGCGGTGGTGGAGCATTTCACTGGCATCAGGATTGTAGGAATGGATGACGACGCCATTGGGAACATAACCTCGCAGCTTGGGATCGGGGTGGGTGCTGTCTCTTATACACATCTCCGAGCCCACGAGACCGAGGCTGATC
>CAJXVQ010000659.1 GCA_913060685.1 uncultured Verrucomicrobiales bacterium | reverse complement strand
CGAGATCAGCCTCGGTCTCGTGGGCTCGGAGATGTGTATAAGAGACAGAGCTTTATGATAAGTCGGATCGCGATATTTTTTCCGATGTGCACTGGCAACAGGCGGAGGCGGACGAGAAGGGGATTATGGAGACGGGGGAGGCCATTGTGGGTTCGATTGAAAGAGAGACCTGGGCCGGGAAAAAGGATACCTGGGTGATGACCTCGAAGTACCCCTGGCGCGATAGTGAGGGCGCCATTGTGGGGACTTTTGGAGTGTCGAGCGACATTTCTGATCTCATGGTGGCGCAAGCGGATTTGCGAAAGCTGGCGGGGACCTATGAGAAAAAAAACCGGGAGATGGCGGAGGAGCTGGAGTTGGCTCGTGAAGTCCAGCAGGCTCTTTTGCCGGATGATTTTCCGGAGGTTTCCGGAGGCGGGGTGTCATTGCAATTTTATCGTCGCTACGAGCCTGCCCGGGTTTTGACCGGTGAATTTTTTGAGGTGGTGCCTCTTGGGCCCGGGAAGGTGGGCTTTCTGATGGGAGAGGTTTTTGACAAGGGGGTGAGATCGGCGCTGATCGTGTCGATGCTCCGGGGGCTGATTGAGAAGGAGATGGGCTCGGCCGGAGATGCGGGGGCTTTTTTGACAGGGCTGAATGTCGGGTTATCGCACTTGTTGGTGGATTCCCGTCACGAGGTCAGGGCGACCGCTTTTTACGGAGTGGTTGATCTGGGTGAGGCGACGATTCAACTCTCGGTGGCAGGCCATGTGAATCCGATCGCGGTGTTTGATGACGGGGTGCGTCAATTGGTGCCTCCGGAGCATGCGAGCGGGCCGGCGCTGGGGATGGCGGAGTCGACGACCTATGGGACGGTGACTGCTCCGGTGAAGGGATTACGAAGAATGATCTGCTTTACCCAAGGGCTCAAAGAGGCCCGCAATCAAGATGGGGTGGAGTTTGGGGTGACGAGAATGTTGGAGGAAATCGAAAGGGGGGGCGATATGGAGAAGGTGATGGAGAGGCTTTCCGGGACAGTGAGGGAATTTTGCGGGGGTGAGGTTTTTCGGAATGCTATTTGTCTTTTGGGATGGGAGGTCACGAAATGAGTCTGGAAGAAGAACGCTTGGATTTGGCGCTGAAAGCATCCAACGAGGGGATTTGGGATTGGGATCTGATCCAGGGAGAGATTTATTATTCCAACCGCTTGTTGGGATTTCTTGGCTACGGTCGCTTCGGGGCACCCAATATTTTTGAGGAAGCGGAGGAGTATGTGCATCCGGATGATCTTCCCGATTTCAAAAGGAAACTCGATCGGATGCTTCATCGCGGGGGGAAGATGTTCGCGGATGAGGCGAGGATTCGGACAAATGAAGGTGGGTGGAAATGGTTCCGGGTAAGGGGGCTTCCGGTGCGTGAGGAGGATGGCAGCCTGAGCAGATTGGTCGGGAGCTTGATTGATATCTCGAAGCGTCGCTTTGCCGAGGACGCCCTGGCCGAGGAGCGCAAGATGATCGACCTGGTTTTGGACCGGGTTCCAATTAATGTTTATTTTAAGGATCGTGAGTCACGGTTCAAGCGGGCGAACAAGGCGACGGCGCGGCGGATGGGAGCGGGAACCGTGGCGAATCTGGTGAACAAAACGGATCACGATTTTTTCGAGCAGGAGCATGCGGATGTCTCCCGGGCGCGGGAGATGGAGATCATGGCGACCGGAGTGGGCCAGGAGGATGTCATGGAGCATGAGATCTGGGGAGACGGTCATGATTCCTGGAGCCTGGTGACGAAAAAAGTGTGGGTGGGATTGAATGGTGAAGTCCTGGGAACCTTCGGGCTGACCCATGATGTCACCGAGTTGATCGAGACCGAAAGGAATCTGGAGCGAATTGCCGACAAGTTGAAGTCGGTGAATCAGGAGATCAGCGAGGAGAGGCACCTGCTGCGCCTGGTGATCGATAACATGCCGGTGTTTGTTTACTTTAAAGATCTGGAATCAAAGTTTGTTTTGGTAAACCAGAGGATGGCTCAGCTGGTGGGAGCAGGTTCTCCGGAGGCCGTGCATGGCAAACACGATCGTGACTTTTTTGGCGAGGAGCTTGTGGTGGGGTCGGCTCGTGATGAGCTTGAAATCATGAAGACGGGGCAGCCGCTTGTTCAGAAACTGGAGAAGATCGACTGGAAGGATGAACACGTTTCCTGGAGCTTGTCGTCGAAGTACCCGTGGTATTTGCCGGATGGGACCCTTCGTGGAACCTTCGGGATTTCATCGGATGTCACGAAGCTGGTGGAGACCAAGCAGCAGCTGGAGCGGATCGCCCGGGTGCTGGGTCGCCAGAATGATGCCCTGGAAGAGCAGCTGGAACTGGCGAGGGAAATCCAACAGGCGGCTTTGCCGAGCAAGGTGCCATCGATCGAAGATGCGAAGTCGGGAAGTCGGGCGGATTTTCACCATCGTTATCAACCGGCCTCACAGCTGGCAGGAGATTTTTTCGAGGTGATCCCTCTCGGTGAGGGGCGGGCGGGATTTTTGGTGTGTGATGTCATGGGGCATGGGGTGCGTTCGGCGTTGATTGTGTCGATGCTGCGTGGGTTGATTGAGAAGCAGCGTGACCAATTGGGAGATCAGCCGGGGGCTTTTTTGACCGGCCTGAACGATGGTTTGGCCCACTTGTTGGAGCGGACGAGTCAGTTGATTTTTGCGACTGCGATCTATGGCTACGTTGATTTGGAGAAAGGAGAAGTGCGGGTTTCATCGGCGGGTCATCCGGATCCGATCGTGATGCGTGGCGGCGTGGCTTCGATCTTAAAATTGGAGGATGTCGCCCAGGGACCGGGCTTGGGAATGGTGCCGGGATTTGAGTATCCGGAGCTGAGTGTGCCCTTGGATTCGCTGGAGGGGATCTGGGCTTATACCGATGGGGTTTTCGAGGTTCTCGGCGCGGATGGCGGGGAATTTGGTCAGGAACGAATGTGTGCAGCCCTGCAAGGGGGTGAGACAGGCGAAGAAGCGGTTGATCGGGTGGTGCTAGCGGCGATGGAATTTTCAGCAGAAGATGCTTTTGAGGATGATTTGTGTGTTTTTGGGGTCGATTTCACGGGCCGGGCTTGAGATTGCTAATTTTCGTGCTAATTGATGCACATCTTGAGGGAAAAAATTGCCATTCTGACTTCCGGGGGAGATGCCGCCGGGATGAATCCTGCGGTCAAATCAGCCGCTGAATACGCCCAGGAAAAAGGGATGGAGCCGTATTTGGTCGAGTGGGGCCTGCGGGGGTTGATCGAAGGATGGATCACTCCGGCAACGCCCGAGCGATTGGGTGGCATCATTTATCGGGGCGGAACGGCTCTGGGGTCCTCGAGATCGAAGCGTTTCTTCGAGTATGACTATCGGAAGCAGGCCTATGAAAATTTGCAGAAGCTGGGGATTTCGAAACTCATCATTATTGGTGGTGACGGCTCGTTCAAAGCACTGAATCAGTTTTACGTGGACTTTGACTGTCTCTTATACACATCTCCGAGCCCACGAGACCGAGGCTGATCTCG
>CAJXVQ010000658.1 GCA_913060685.1 uncultured Verrucomicrobiales bacterium | reverse complement strand
CGAGATCAGCCTCGGTCTCGTGGGCTCGGAGATGTGTATAAGAGACAGCCGAAATACACCTGAAGCTCGCTGCGATACCCTCGAAACATCGGATTCATTTGAAAATGCCCCTGTCGATCAAACCTGTTCAGAACCCCGAAGCGACCCATCGAACTGCTAAATTGAACGCGACGACTCGCCCCCCATTCTGTTCTCAACATCCCCATCAACGTCTGAAAACCATGTGGAGCATAGGCATCCAGGGAGGCATCATACATCGTTGCGACCATCTCAGCGACCGCGGCCTCGCCACCCGCACCTTCGACGACTGCCGTCCAGCTTTCCTTTGCCCCGGGTTCCAGTTTTGAAACGATATGCTCCCAACGAATTTTCAGCTCCTTATTGGTCCATGGCACGCTCACCACTCGCTGGAACTGATGCAAGCGATTCATGGTCACCTGACGGATCACAACCGTGACACCGCCACGATTCGCTACCTTGATGGGATAGGTGAACATCTGCTGCGTCCTCCCTTCCCCGGACCATTCACGCTTGAGTAGTTTGCGATTTTGATACCACTCCACGCAAGCCCGCGCTTCACCATGGCCACTGCCCCAAAACACCGAAGCGACACTTCCGGGCTCCACCGACCAAGCAGGCGCCCCGGTAAAGAACGGCATCATCGTGGGGAAATCATCACCCTCCGGATTCACCACCTGAATCCCCAACAAAGCCTGAATCTTACGCCCATTTGCATCCTTCGTTTCGAAAACCAAGCGATAAGCCCCGGCCTCCAGAGAAGCCTTTACGACCGCAGCCCCATCATCGTCAGTCTGCACCTCAAATTCCTGCACGATCTCACCCGGCTCCCAACGGTTCGGATCCATGGAGGCACCTCCTGCCTGATCATCTCCAGGCAATCCATATTGCCGCCCCGATCTCACTGGCCTGGGGCAAGCCTCCGGCTCCTTCAGCCGATGAATCTTCATCACGCCGGCAGCCTTCCGACCTTCGCCATCGAGTGATTCCGTTCGAACTCTAAATTCAAGATCCTTGCCCGACTCCAGCCAATCCCCGGTTACCAACGAAGCCTTCAAAGTGGTATAGCCCACCGAGATACGACGGGTCGCCGAACGGGTTTCTCCCGCCCCTCCAGTCACGTCCGCCGTCACCAAAAAATCAAATACGGGTTCCAAGTCCTCGCTCACCGACGTGTCCGGCTTCGCTATGAATGAAACAATCACCGAGCCATCCGCCGCCGTCTCGGAAATTCCATGGGCAATCTCTTCCGTCGTTGATGGCACCGGACTCACCCACCAACACCACCGGGTCCAGGCCGGGAGCCTTGGTGTCCGTGTCACGCGCCAACTTACCTTTGCCCCGTCAACCGGCGCGCCGGTGTAGGCCTCCGCCCGAACCCTTACGCCGACCTTTTCACCCAGAGCCGCAGCGTCCTTGGGCGCATCAATTTTGGTGAAAAATTTCGGGCGCTTGTATTCCTCCACTCGAATTGTCGCGGCACCATTTTCCTGAGCGAGCGATATCTGACACCGCCCCAAGACACTGCCGGTCGGAGCCGTAAAGCTCCCCGAAAAGGAACCGCGTTCATTGGTCACAATTTTCAATTGAGCAATTTCTTTCCTGTTCGGGTCACGAAACAACACGGTTCCTTCCGTCTTCTTTAGAACCTCATATTTTGCGTTGGACTGATTCCGTAAGCACCAAATCCCCTTGAAGTGAACCGTCTGTCCCGGACGGTAAATTGCACGATCCGTGAAAAACACCGCCATGCTCCGATCGGCTTCCTTTTGAAGTCGTTGATTCCCTACCCAAAGCCGCGCCACCGCGCGTTGGAATCCTCGATTAGCCATAACCAAAAACTGCCCGCTCTTCCTTTTCTTGAAGCGAAAGTATCCCGACTTATCCGTCTTCGTTTTTCCACTGAGAAGACGTTTTCCATCCATGCTCCATGCCCCAACTTCGACTCCCGCCAAAGGAGCACCGGTCACCGCATCCACAACATGACCATCCAATCCACCATCCATTCGTTCGGAAACTGTGAGAGCCAGCGGCGTGACGTGCACCCCGACCACCGACACCGAATTATTTTCCAGCGAAAATTTCTCATCCGCACTTGCGACCAGGACATGATAGCCATCCGGGAGATCCTCGGGAGCCTCCAGCGATGTGCTCCGCGATGCGAAGTCCTTTTTGTCCAACAAACCACTCTCCCATGCTCGCACCGGTTCCCCCTTGAGCATCGCAGGCAACCACTTTTCCCGATCAGGGAGAGTATCTCGTCTGATCGTATCCTTGCTCGCCTTGAAGGCCACCGAGTAGAGCCGGAACCAAACTCGCTTCAGATTTTTATGCACGACATGGATCTCCTCCCCCGCCGGAGTCCAGTGGGTTTCGGTCGAAAGCGACAGCTGCCTCTGCTCCAGGCCCTGCACTCCGTTCCGACACAGCTTGCCAAAAGGATGATCTGGAAACGCCTCCGCACCCGCCAAGTAGACGGCATGAGCTTCCTTGGTCTCCTTTCGAGCAAGAAGCCTCCCACCCAAGTCAACCCGGGCCCACGCACTGATGGCGTGTTCGGCATGTTGCTCGATAAATTTCCCGAGAGCCTTTTCAATTCGGGCATCCTTATCCTCTCCCCCCGCAGCTACCGCCGCCCATCGCAAGCGCTCAAGGTCGGCCAACAAGAAGGCATCCGGGCGTTCATCATCTTGATGAAAATTCAACAACTTCTGAAGAATCCCCAGAGCACGAAGTTTCGGCGAGGCCTTGTCCTCCGTCTTTGGCTTCCATGCCAGAAACTCCTCGACCGATCCGAGCACCGGTGAATCAGCCTCGATCACAAAAGACGCAACCGGTCGCGAAACCGCCACCACTTCCATCGCATAAAAATCCAGCGCCTGGTGTGCCACAAAATCGAACATCGTCGGACGCCACTCGTCGCCTAATTTTCCCAGCGTCAATAGTTCGGCGATATCGCCAACCGGAATCGCCTGCAATGCCGCCTCGTCGGCCAGAGCCAGTTGCATCCGTTCATCAATCTCCGAAAGAATACGCGCCAAATCCCACGTCTCCAAATCATCACCCGCCGGCTCACCGGTCGAACTCCGGCGCGCAAATCGCCACTGGTTCTGCCGATAGTAGCGATGCATCCACCCCGCCGCCAAAGCCCGCAATACCGGTCTCACCTGCTCGGGAGCCGTTTTCAACTCCGCATCGAGCTTCTTAATCACCAACCCTGCTCCCTCGATCTTTCCCTCCGTGGCAATCCGCATCGCCATCGCCCGTGAAGCTTCCGCCCAACTTCCATCCGCGAGCGCCGCCTTCTCGATTGCACTTAACAGCTCGATTTGCGTCTTCGGCTGATCTTTTCCCTTTGCCTCATCGACCTTTTTCCACTCAGCGTCCCGGGGACCGGCACCAAAAGCCGCCACGACAAGACACACCCAAATTGATAAAATAAAAAATTTCATAAGATAAAACGGAATAATAACCCTGTCTCTTATACACATCTGACGCTGCCGACGATCTACTCTGTGTAG
>CAJXVQ010000657.1 GCA_913060685.1 uncultured Verrucomicrobiales bacterium | reverse complement strand
ATCTACACAGAGTAGATCGTCGGCAGCGTCAGATGTGTATAAGAGACAGCTCTATATACCAATCGGTGTTCATCAGTTATGCGCCTTGACCAAAAACCCGAAAAAGCATGTTTTAGAGGTTCAGGCTTACCGATTCCTTCATATGGGTTATCTCGCCCAATATCAGTCAAAAGAGCGTTAATCTTTTTAATGATTTTGCGATCATACCGCTGCCAATGTGTATAATCTTCCCATGCTCGGTCGGAAAATTGGAGAGTCATAGTAATTCGTCTAAACTCTTCACAACACCCTGCCCCTTCTCAAGCTGAGCAATTCCCTCAGAGAGCCTAGTAGCATTCTTGGGGGAACGTAAAAGGTAAGCTGTCTCTTGCAAAGACTCATAGTCTTCTAAAGAAACCATTACTACCGCTTGATCACGCTTACGTGTAATAATCACAGGATCGTGATTCTCGCAGACCTTACTCATTGTAGAAGCAAGATTTTCTCGTGCTGCTGTATAAGTCATCGCTTTCATATGGACAGGATAATGTCCATATTGGGGTTTGTCGATTATTTTTTGCATAACGTAAAGCTCAACCGCACGCACCAAACGGACGCGAGGTCACTCGCCCGCGAAAGTCATCGCCGATCTCCGCGCTTACCTTCGCGGAGCAGTGAACTACAACGTGATTGGAATTCCGTTTGGCGACATTTGATTCCTCGATCAATAGCTGCGCCGTCGCATGAGGCTCTACGACTGGAAACCCGCGTAAAGGCTGCGCCCACGCGGTGGCGTGGGACAGAGTTGATAGTCACCCCCGCTCCTCCCCTTCGGGCTTTCGTTCCTCAAGTCTATCTCGCTCCGCTCGGTTCGCACGCGTCGTCGCAAACTCCTGCGATTAGGCATCGGAAGAGACGAGATCCACAAAGCGAGTCGCGCAAGAAAAGGCCACCCGCCGTCGCTGAAGCTATGGCGGACAGGCTGGCGGATGAGCCAAATGAGCTTGGTCCGTTGGGCCATGAACAATGCTTGGCTCGAAGAACAAGGGTTGCCCAGCCTTGAAAAACAGTGGTGTTCCATTGTTCTCGCATCCGCTCGACCTCTTCGAGGCAGCCCTTCGTGCAGACTAAACGGCTCCACCGTGTTCGTTACCCGGACGGCCCGAAAGGGTCCAAGGGGTAACAAGTGGCGAATTGGAACCGCCGTGCTACGGATCCGTACGGCCGGTGGTGTGGGGCACGGTAGTTCAAAGCTACCGTCTACCCGATTCTGCCCGGTTCAGCGGATGAACTTTTACTCTACTTCTTTGCGTCGGCTGGATGCAGTTTGACTAGCTTCTTTCCATCCCTAAGGAAGACGGGGTTGCCTTTTGCAGGCACAGTGACAACTTTCAGAATCTCACCCTTTTTGAACAGTTTGGCGGGGTAATCGACCTTAGGCTTCTTCTTTATCCTGGAGCGCACGAAGGTGAGTTCGACGCCCTTCTTCGTGGTCGTCGCCTTAGCTCCTGGACAATAATACAGAGTTTCAGGTAAGGAGGTGAACACTATTTGGACGGTGCCATCCGCTTGCGATTTGACCTCCTTGAAGGTAAGGTCGCTCGCCGCGTAGGCCGCCCCGTCTGCGGCACCTACTGAAGTGAAAGAGACCAGCAGCATTGCTGAAGCCATCAGGAGAAGATTGCGGAATTTCTGTGTGTTGATCATAATGTTCATTGTTTCGGTAGATTGAATTGCGGGATTTCTTAGCAACGTCAAAGTGCTGCCACAGGCTGCCTGAGAGCGTGCTCCGACTTCAAGATTGATGGTTGATTTGTCACGATGCTTTCGACTCGCGACGGGCAGCCTGTTGGTAGCCACGCGGTTAGCTCCCTCCGTTGTGAGGTAGAATTCGTGGCCATCTCATTGGTTTGAGAATCCAGATCCGCGAACTACTTCGGAAGAGACTGCGCAGTTTCGCGCTTTGCCTTTGCACCCGGTTGCTTCGCGTGGCGCTTGGCGAATACCGCGTTAAATTCATCGAACGAAAGTGTGCCGTCACCATTACTATCAACCTTCGCCACTGTCTGCTTGGCCTTCTCGGGATCAGACATCCCCGGGCTCTTCTGGAACTCCGTAGCGGTCACCTTGCCGTTCTTATCACCGTCGAGTCTTGCATAGGCCTGCTTGGCCGTGATGCGTGTGCCAAGCGGTGTGAGGGCAGATGGTTCGTCGTTCGGGTCGGCATCATCACCAGCTTTGGGTTTGCTACCCGTCTCTGAGGGTAGATCAATGGGAGGTCGCCTAGTTTCCCCACGCTCAATCCGCTGACGCATGCTAAGTGGGTCGGCCATGCGACTGCGGTGTAACTCGTCGATTTCAGAGCGATCTAGCTTCCCGTTCTTGTTCTTGTCCATTTGATCAAAGCGAGCTTCACCACCCCTAAATTCGCTCTTCTCGACTACTCCGTCCCCATTTTTATCGTTGCGAGAAACAAATACGGTGAAGAACATTGAGCCGTCTCCGCCGGGCGGACGCTCGTCCTTGAGTTCAGGATTTTTGGTGACTTTTAAAGGCTTTTTCGCTTCTTCTTTCTCCGGTGTTGGGAGTGTCTCATCCGCCATCAGGGAGTGATGGGAGGCGACAAAGAATAAGCCGATACCAATGCCGAGTCTGATCGGCCTTAGTCGACGTAGGGAGATATGTGGGGCTGTCATGTTGATGTGAGTAGGATTGAATAGATGTTTCATTACTTGAGCTGACGTCAAAGCGCACCAATCCCTGACCGGGAGGCGCACGTCGATGACAGGTTAGAGGTTGAAATCATAAGATCGATCCGAAACAACAGTGCGGTCAGGGATTGGGTGCCGCGACTCGCTTTTAGATGGTAAAGAGTGTCAGATTCGAGCGGATGTAGTTCGCCAAGGCACCTCGCAGATCAAGGCTCTTGTGGATGCGTTCGAACTCTTCCCCTTCCTTCAGTAACTCGGCGTCAAGATCGGAGTCCGCCCGCGTATATTCTTCGTCGGTCAATTCTCTATCCTCAGGAAATCTCGCCTTCGAGAATGCTATGTAAGCGCCGCCGACAACATCAAATGCAGCCGCTAGTTCTGGGTGCCCAATAGCCCGAAACGCTGAGGATGTCTTATCATTGGTAAGGCCATTGTGGTTGTCGAGGAATTGCCGAATGCCTCCCGCAAGAACGTCATACTCGAAGGCGTGAACCCCATATGCTGTCCACCAGTGATCGGGAAGATCGGCGGCATAGAGTGATTCGGGATAGTTGCACTGTGGTTCCTCCTCGTCCTCACCGCTCTCATAGAAATGATCTACAGCAAGCTGCCAAAGATGATCACACAGGTCGAAGTCGTCCATGGCGGCCAACTCCGAAGGTGCGGTTGTGAGGACTGGGGGGGCATTCATTTTTGTAGCGAACGTAAAGTTCACCGGCCGCGATGAAAGCGTCGATAAACGGTTAATGATTCAATCTTGTAGAACAGTGGCAAAACCTGACTACTCAGCTACTAGCGGTCGGGTGCAACGACTTGTGTGTGCCCAGCATGGGCACGATCCAAAAGGGGTTCAAGTCCCCTGTAAAT
>CAJXVQ010000656.1 GCA_913060685.1 uncultured Verrucomicrobiales bacterium | reverse complement strand
ATCTACACAGAGTAGATCGTCGGCAGCGTCAGATGTGTATAAGAGACAGGTGAATCCCTCACTCGATTTGTGCAACAAGGCCCGTGCGATGTATACTTGAGTTATAGGAGAAGAAAGTCCAACCACCCGTCGCCCCCGATCAATAATGGGTTCAGGTGCGTCGATGCGCTTAACTTCAGTTCCCTCTATGGTTGCCTTCCCGCTAAGGTCTCCTATCTGACTTCCTCTGTCTTCGACATCCCCACGACCAGGTGCGCGAACATAGTTCTGCGTGGACACCCCCGTGAGTTCAATAGGGTCGCCTGCCCGCAGTTCGGTAGCCCGTTCCCACACGTTAGGTGCCAAACTGTCTTTCTTCAGTGCCATTTGCGCCGTTTCAGTTTCGTCTTGCACGGTCAGGTACAGTTGCTTCCCCTTCTTTTTTCTTGCCAAGAGGAGGCACCTCAATTGAACAGGATAGCCAGACTCACCTCGACGAAACCTGTTGAAGTGATCCTTCAAGTGGAAGGTGATTTCGTCTTGCATGAATACGGTCACTCCACAACCTAGCGCGCTCGTGTAAGAAAAGAGCACCGATTGGCCGAAAGCGCTAGTCGTTCCTGAAAAATAATTTCATTGTTGATACTTCCCCCCTACGCCATTCCCTACCTGATGCCAGCGAGGTAGTGCCACATGGCACTCGAAGCTGGACCGCGTGATTCAGAGACATAGCCGGTAGGATTGAAGGCATGCATACCGCTGCTCGTGGTCAGGGTCGTCCTGGATTTCTCTTGGTCCGCCTCCCGGCCTTTGATGGGCTGGTCTCATCGCAATGCGACTAAGATGCGACTAACGACACGTCGTACTTCAACTAAGTCATTGAGATTGTTGGTGGCGGTGCAGGGACTTGAACCCCGGACACGCGGATTATGATTCCGATTTCTGACGATTCCATAGTTTAACATTGACACGCATTTCTCGCTCATCTACTTTATATCATTGTTATTTTCTGAACATGGGTGAATACTACCGAACCCCCATACGCCCGTGATTTATGTGACTAAGATGCGACTAACCGACCTTCAGATCAAACGCCTGCAGCCTCCTGAGAGGGGCCAGAAGACCGTGTTCGACGAGGCATTGCCCGGTTTTGGGATACGCATCTCGCAGGGTGGCAGCAAATCCTTCGTTGTTATGTATGGCGGGAAACGAAGGTTGAAGACCATTGGCCGTTATCCCGCGGTCACGCTGGCTGACGCACGCAAGGACGCTCGGCGGCTTCTGTTGGAACTCCAAGACAGCGACCGTCTGCAACCGCCAATGCGTCCGGTCAGGTTCTCAGAAGCACGATCTCGATTCCTTGCAGACAGCAAGGCTCGAAACAAGCCACGAACGCACAAGGACTACACTCGCCTCCTCACGAAGCACTTTCCGTTCAACATGGATGTCGACAAGGTCAACCGCTCAGACATCATGTCTGCCGTCGAAGGCTTGACTCAAACACCATCCGAACAAGGTCATGCCTTTGTCGCCATCCGCGTGATGATGAATTGGTGCGAGCGCCAAGGCCTTGTCGAGCGGTCGCCAGTACCGCGCATGAGCGTAACACAGAGTACCCGCAACCATATTTTGTCGGATCTAGATCTACGTTCTGTTTGGCAGCGGGCTGATGAACACGGCTATCCGTTCGGGCCTATCGTTCAACTCCTTATTCTCACCGGTCAGCGGCGAGGAGAAATCGCAGCCCTTCAGCGAAGCTGGATCGAGGATGACCTGATCGTGTTTCCGGAAGGATTCACCAAGAACAAGCGCCAGCATCGGGTTCCGCTCTCCGACAAGGCGCGAGACATTCTGACAAGTCTCCCGGAAACGGGCGATCTGTTCTTCCCGGCTCGAGGGCGGCTTGAACGTTGCTTCAACGGTTGGGGGAAGAGTAAATCCAAGTTCGATCAGGATCTTGATGCCGCGCCCTATGTTCTTCATGATTTGCGTCGCACGTTTAGCTCCAACATGGCGCGCATCGGGACGCCCATCTATGTGACGGAGAGACTTCTAAACCACATCTCTGGCACGGTCAGCGGTGTGGCGGCGATCTACAACCGATACAGCTATCTCGACGAGATGCGCTTGGCCGTGGCTGCACATGACGATTTCCTCGCCAAATTGCTGGGCGACAGCTAGACTTCTCTTGCCTAGGTATTGTCGTAACCTTGGGCATCGCGATGCTCTTCAATCATGGAGACATCGTGATGCGGATACTTTCAAAGCGCCAGCTGAAGGAGTTGGTTTTGTACTCGCCACAACACGTCGCACGTCTGGAGAAGGCAGGCCAATTCCCCCTGCGGGTACAGCTGGGCCCGAACAGAGTGGGTTGGGTTGAGGAAGAAGTGCTGAACTGGCTTCAGAAACGGCTGGATGGTCGCGAAGAACCCAAACGACACTCCTGATCTCAGGAGCCGGGTGGTCGGGCGTGCACAGTCCGGCCACCCATCTTCAGCTCGTAGCAAGCGGAAGAATCTGTAAGCAGTGCATCGGCTTGGCCATGACCCTCATCCGGTTTGCCTATCAGTAAACCAAGATATCATCTGCCAGTGCTGTGAGGGTGGTATTCATCACCGTCAGCACATCGCCGCCCCCAAAATCAAAGACGACGTTGCTGCCAACCTGTGTAGCGTAGCTGAGTGCGTCCTGGGCATCGACAAGGCCAAAGTTCCCAAAGACTAGTTCATCAACATTGTCCTCGAAATCGCTGACCCGGTCATTGGCCCAGTTGGGCTTAAAGTTGAAGCGATCAGCACCAGCATCGCCAACGAGGATGTCATCTCCGAAGCCTCCTTCCAGGCGATCGTCACCATCGCCTCCAAAGAGCGTGTCGTTGCCGCTTCGACCGAGAAGGACATCGTGGCCACTCCCGCCCCAGATCCGGTTATCTTGGCTGTCACCGCGCAGTTGGTC
Source organism: uncultured Verrucomicrobiales bacterium (assembly GCA_913060685.1). GTDB lineage: Bacteria > Verrucomicrobiota > Verrucomicrobiia > Verrucomicrobiales > Akkermansiaceae > SW10. The sequence continues at coordinate 636 of CAJXVQ010000656.1, read as the reverse complement.
GTTGGAATTTGAGCCATACAAATCCTCGATGCCATTAAAGGAGTCACCGGCCGCGTCGCCTGTATTCAGCGACATATCTTCCATATCGACCAGAACCGCCGTGGCAGCATCGCTGTACTGTGCGCGGTCGACACCTGCACCCCCGATCAACTGATCAGGGCCGCTTCCTCCAATGAGCACATCGTTGCCATTCTCACCCTCCAGGCGGTCGATGCCGTCGCTGCCAACGAGTAAGTCATCCCCGTCTCCACCCAGGATATGGTCATCCCCATCACGCCCGTGTGCAACATCGTTGCCACCCGCAAGCCACAGGGTGTTATTGCCAGCGTCGCCACGAAGGCTATCGTTTCCGGCACCACCACGGAGGTTTTCGATACTGACATACGTATCGCCAGCGGCCTCGCCGGTATTGCTCTGCGTGAACTGCAGGTCTGCGATCAGGCCAGCTCCGATGGTGTTGTAGAATGCGGTATCGGACCCATCGCCACCGTGCAGATAATCCGCTCCCGCGCCACCATTCAGGACGTCGTTACCGTCATAGCCGTAAAGGCTGTCATTGCCGCCAAGCCCGTTCAGGTTGTCATTTAAATCTGTCTCTTATACACATCTCCGAGCCCACGAGACCGAGGCTGATCT
>CAJXVQ010000655.1 GCA_913060685.1 uncultured Verrucomicrobiales bacterium | reverse complement strand
CTACACAGAGTAGATCGTCGGCAGCGTCAGATGTGTATAAGAGACAGTTCCTGTCGCGTGGCGGACGAACATCAGATCAAGCTCGAGTATGAGAGCGCTCACTTTTTGCAGTCGCTCTTCGGATACGACGAAAAGGGACTTCGGTATCTTGAAGGGAAGGCGCAGGTCCGGGTGGTGACTCGCGACGGCTGGTTGGTGGCGCATGGCTCGGAGCAGAATTGTGAGTTGGTTCGGGAAGTGTTCTCGGATCTTGAGGAAGCCCGTCGCAATGGGAGTGAAATCACGATGCGGGAATTTCGGTCGGCGGTGGATATGGCTCTCAGCGGTGGTGAGGGGGTTTCCGCCTTGTCGAAAATCCAATTGGTAGGGGCGCGTGGTCGCAAGTCGGTGGTGGCGCGGACGCCTCATCAGCTTGAATACTTGAATGCGATGGCAGCGAATGAAGTCGTCTTTGGGCTGGGTCCGGCGGGCACGGGAAAGACGTATCTTGCGGTGGCGATGGCCTTGGATCTTCTGAAGAAAAAGGAGGTTAGCCGGGTTGTGCTAACGCGACCGGCGGTGGAGGCCGGAGAGGCTCTCGGTTTCCTTCCCGGAGATATGCGGGAAAAAGTGGCTCCTTACCTAAGGCCGCTTTATGATGCGATTGATGACATGCTGGGCTATGAGGAAGGGGCCAAAAGACTGGAGGATGGGACCATTGAGATCGCGCCGCTCGCCTACATGCGGGGGCGGACTCTTTCGCGCTCCTTCGTGATTCTCGACGAGGCTCAAAATACCACGCGTGAGCAGATGTTCATGGCGCTGACACGGTTGGGAGAAGGCTCGCGCTGCGTGATTACCGGTGATTCCTCTCAGATTGATTTGAAAGACCAGGGGATCTCGGGGCTGCTCGAGGCTGAAAAGGCCCTCAGGGGAGTTCAAGGGGTGGCATTTAATCACTTCGACACGAGTGATGTTGTCCGTCATCCTGTCGTCGGACGGATCATCTCAGCCTATCAGGAGTTCCGTTCGGAATAATTCATTTATGAACATTATCATCGTCGGTGCCGGAGAGATCGGGCGCCATCTCGCAATCGAGTTATCACGCCAGGAACACTCTGTTTCTGTGATCGAAAGTGATGCGACTTCGGCGGCGGAATTGCAAAATGAGATCGAGGGAAAAGTGGTGGTCGGGGATGGCTCCAGCATCAATACCCTGGCGGAGGCGAACATCGGGGATTGTGATCTCTTCCTTTCCCTAACGAGCGAGAATTCGGTGAATCTCATGTGTGCTTCCATGGTGAAGTCGATGGGCGTCGAGCGGGTGATCAGCCGGGTGCATCCGGGATTGCAGCGTGAGGAGTGGTTGTTTGATTTTCGAGGTCACTTCGGGATCGATCATATTTTTAGTTCGGAGAGGTTGGCCGCGATTGAATTGGCGAAGTTCATTCGGAATCCTGACTCGCTGGTGGTGGAGGAGATTGCGCGCGGAAGAATCGAACTTCAGCAGGTGAGGGTGAGTCCTAAAAGCGATGCTCTCGGCGAGTCGCTCAAGACCTTGAAGTTTCCGGCCAATACGAGGGTCGCTTTGGTGAGTCGGGATGGCGTTCACGAGGTGGCTAATGCCGATACTATTTTAGAGAGCGGTGATATTCTCACGGTTTTTGGTGCTCCTCGTAAATTGCGCCAACTGGTGGGCCGCCTGCAGAAGGAGGTTCACCTTAAAGAAGGTCCGCGCGTGGTGATCTTTGGCGGCGGGGAATATGGTTTTGCGCTGGCGCAGATGTTGGAGAGCTGGAATTGTCGGGTGCGAATTTTTGAACGTGACCCCGAATTGGCGCAAGACCTCACCGACCGACTTTCGAACACGGTGGTGATCAATGCCGACGCCACTTCGGTGGCTGAGTTGGAGGAAGAGCAGGTGGGTGATGCCGACTTCTTTGTGGCGACGAGTAGCATTGATGAGGATAATGTCATGACTTGCTTGCAGGCTCACAATCTTGGTGCGAAAAATTGTCTAACGCTCATTCACCGGGCGGATTATGCCAAGGCCATCAGCACCTCGGGTCGTCACTTCGGGGTGGTGGCCGCGGTAAGTCCACGCGAGGCTGCCAGAAAGGAAATTTCGCGATACGTGACGACGGAGAAGTTCCACGTTGTCCGGAGGCTGGGAGATGGCATTGTCTTGCAAACCCATGTTGCAAAGGGGTCGAAAGCGGACGGTAAGACGGTGGGAGATTTAAAATGGCCCGAGGGATGCGTGCTTGTTGGCTTAATCAAGGGCTTGCAAGCGATCGTGCCTGGAGCAGATGCGGAGCTTTCCGCAGGCGATCAGATTTTTGCGATGGTGGCCGATAAGGCTGAGAAGAAGTTCCTTAAACTTCTCCACTGAGTCCCAGGAGAAGCCGGGCCTTGACGCAGATTTCGATGACGTCATCGGCCTCGTAATGTGCCTTGGGAATGTCTGCCCAAACGGTGCCGGGCCATGCCGGGTCATCGGACGAGCGGCCCACCAGGTGGACGTGCATTTGGCGAATGATGTTCCCAATGCAAGCCACGTTGAGTTTGTCGGGTTTAAAGTAGTCGCTCATGAACTGCGAGACTTGGCGGATCAAAAAAACGACTTCAGCAAATTGATCGGCAGGGAGTTCGTGGAGGTCTTCGATGCCCTCTGCTGTCTCAGGAACAATGATGAGCCAGGGAAAGGTGGCATTGTCCTTAAGGCGAATTTGGCAGGTGCCGGATTTGCCGATGAAATGGGTGCCCTTATCGAGGCGGGGGTGAAGTTCAAAAGACATGTGCTTAAAAAGGTGGCGGGGTTTTAAAGCTGAGGCGTTCGCCGCTGGCAGGGTGGTCGAAGGCAAGTGACGCGGCGTGGAGTTTCATTTTACCGGGGTCTGATCCGTTGCCGTAAAGGGGATCATCAAGGATGGGAATGCCCAGCCCTTTTTCGTGAGCAGCGTGGATTCGGATTTGGTGGGTCCGTCCTGTGATGGGATGAAAAGCGACACGGGTGAGGCCGTTCTCGATCGCGACTTTTTGCCAATGGGTGGTGCCTATTTTGCCGTGGACTTCGTCGTAGATTTGATAGGGACGATTGTCGACATCGAGACGGAAGGGCAGCGTAATGGTGCCCTCATCTCCATCAAGTTCACCATCAAGAAGTGCGACGTAGTGCTTTTCCGTTTGGCGTTCCTGGAACTGCATTGAGAGATTACGATGAGCCTCCTTGGTCAGGGCAAGAACGATGAGGCCGGAAGTGTCCATGTCGAGTCGGTGGACCGAGGGTTGGTCAATGCATCCCGCGATGGTGGTGCGGATGCGGTGGGAGACCGAGTCGATCTTATCTTCGCCTCTCCCGGGAACGGAGAGGAAGCCGCTCGGTTTTTCGACAACGACGATGTCTTCGTCCTGATGAATAATCCTCACTTTGCGGGAACTTTCAGAATGGCTTCAATCATCTGCCGGGTTTGCTCGATGGTGTGCTGCGGGTGAGGAGGCATGGGTTGCTCACCCCAGACGCCGACGCCTCCCGTCAGGATTTTCCCGGCCAGTTGCTCGACGGCCTTGGGATCTGTCTCTTATACACATCTCCGAGCC
>CAJXVQ010000654.1 GCA_913060685.1 uncultured Verrucomicrobiales bacterium | reverse complement strand
TACGATATCAGCCTCGGTCTCGTGGGCTCGGAGATGTGTATAAGAGACAGGGTAATCAACAGGGACGTCAAACAGAGCGAGATTACCAGCGCCCCTCCTAAGAAAGCAACGACGATGAGTATGTCAAAATTTGTCATTTTTGAATCAATAGAAAATTAAATGAGTCATCCGAAATTCTTTAAAAGATTATCTTAATCATGATTTGGATTGGGTTCATATATGAAGTCCTGATCTTCAGATCAAGTAACAAATCAGAAGGCGATCAATAAATGTGAGGGTTCCATCCTTCCGGAAAATTGAGTCACAGGAGAGATTTGGCCTACCCACTTCCCAATGTCACCATGAAACCGGACATTTTTTCTCCGGGACCGCCAATCATTGACCCGATCGAATCGTAACACTTTCCAGATTCCCATCTTCATGACTGCGATAAATACCGCGCTATTCTTGCAGCGTTCCGTTTCGCCTGGAAATGGCGCTCCGCATATTTCCGTGCATTCCGCCCTTTCTCTTCCCGATTCTTCACAATGAGCGATTCATGCAGAGCCTTTTCCAGAGATTCAAGATCTTCTGGAGGAACGACCCAGCCCCCATTGCTTTCTCTAATCCAACTCCCCATCGCACAATCCTCGGAACCCACAAAAATAACGGGTCGTCCTATCGCAAAAATCCCTTGGAGCTTCGAAGGAACCATCGTCCCATCCCAAACAGGATCAAGTGACGCCAAATGGACATCCGCAGCAGCAAGGTGGGCTGAAAGTTCTTCGCGGGGCACATAGTCGCCCAAGGTCACCGGAGCTTCCGGATGCACCTTCAGAAATCTCTCCACCTCCACCCGCCGTTTCCCCCCGCCATGGAACTTCCATTGGAATTGCGGACCCGCATTCGCGGCAACCTCTAAAAACTCTCCGAACCGATGGCCCAGCCCCATGTTTCCGGAATACATCAAAACCACAGTCTCGTCTTCCGGCGCTTTTTTTGGTGATTCTTGAACGGCCTTATTCTTGGCCGCCCCATCCGAAGTTTCCGACGTGCCCCACAGGGGAACCCATTGGCGAGGAATGCTGCTTGAGAGGTGCCTGGCCGTCCGCTCTTCCATATCCGGCCCCAAAGTCAGCACCATTTTGGAACGACGCCCGCCAAATCCCCAGCGCGCAAGCGTGTTTAAAAAACGCACGGGGATTCCCGATTGCTTGAGCATTCCGTGCGCCACCATGACATCAGGGTAAAGATCCATCACCCAGTGGGCATGATCTCCTCCTCGTATCTTGGAGAAAAACCGGGCGAGAATTGAGAGGTAAGGCGGGGTGGTCAACCCGACAATGCGATCAGGCTTCGGCCGGATGAAAGCGAGATTCAGGGCAACTCCGAAGTAGAAACAGGCATAATCGGCCATCTTCCCCAAAAAAGTCCGCCGACCCAACCCCGTTCCTCCAATTCGAACAACCCGGAATTTTTGTTCCTCCAGACCATTTGCGCCCTCACCCGGCCCCTTCCTGCCTGTCCCGGTATAGCCGCCTTTGGCACAAAGGATCGTCACTTCATGCCCCTGCTCCACAAGCTCATTGGCAACCCTTTCGAGCATAAGACCGGTGGGCGCTCCGTCGGGAGGGAAATACTGGTTGATAAAAAGAATATTCATAAAACAAAAGAAGCGGATCCGAAATGGAGCCGCTGGAGGAGTATTAATTGATAGATTATAAGATGAATCTGGAAGAGTGGGTGCTGAATTTACGATTTTTTGACGGGATCGGATTTCCCTGCGCGAATTTCAGCAACTTTAGCCGTGATTAAAAAATCGTAGAATCCTTGAAGGACACAGTAAACAAATCCGGGATATCCATCAAGAAAACCCCGCTTCCAGACAAACAAGTAAAGAAACTTGAATAACCAACGCCCGGGAAGTTTGGCATGCAAGCGTTTTAGCGTCCTCTTCCTGTCAATCGAACTCACCTGCCAAAGAGCACTCCACCTTACCGACTCCCCGTCATGGGACAAAACATCCACAGCTTCCTCGTCCGAATATCGATTGTGTTTCTCAACCCACTCCCCGATTCCCTTCGAAAAATTAAAATGGTCGTAGGCGACGTTGATGGACCCGACTCCCCGTTTGACTTGATCTTCTCGCTGACCGTGGCCCGCCTTCGCAAAGCGGACCTCTCCTACCTTTAGCAAACGGACCTGAGGATAGGGATACTGTGTACTTCGCCGGATCCATTTTCCAAGAAAGATGATCCGGTTTGGAACGAGAAAGGCACTGCATTCATCCAACGAAATAACCCGCTCACATTCTCTCCGAAGATCATCATTAAACCTCTCGTCCGCATCCAAATGAAACACCCAGGGATGTTTGAACGAAATCTCATCCAAGGCATAATTGCGCTGGGCGCCAAAGTCGTCGAACTTGCGAAAAGAGACCCTGGCCCCGCGTTCCCCGGCCAATGCGCAGGTCGAATCATGACTGTGTGAGTCTAAAACAACCACGTCGTCACACCAAGCCACCGAATCCAAACAATCGGCAATGTTAATTTCCTCGTCTTTGGTGAGGATTAGGATGGAAAACATAAGCAAGAGTGCCGCTAAGTAACAGGCCGCTGTGAATTGGCCACCTTGACATTCGCAGCAATGTGCTCAGGCGAAAACATCGAGCAAAGAACCACGCTTGAAGGGAAATCAGCCCACAGCTGCTTTAAAACATCAGAAGGTGACTGACTCTGACGCGTCCTAAAGGGCGAGAAGAAGATATTGGCAGCATCTCTCCTCAAATCCAAGGCCTCTTGATAATGAGCTGCCTCCGGTGAATTATTGAACTGCAAAACGTCAAAACGATTAAATATGGGTGTATGCACCTTCGCTTCAGCCCAATCGAACGCGAGTCCCCAGGCTCGAATTTTTCCCTGTTTTTTAAGCGATTCTGCAGCCTCGAGGAGTGGCTCCAGGTATTGAAGTTCGCCTGTGGGTTCATGGATCGAAAAAACGTCCAGATAGTCTGTCCGTAGTGCCCGCAAACTCTTTTCAAGACTCCGAAGCATGGCCTCCGGGGTAAGTGGGATTCGCTCATGGAAAGGATCTTTTCTCGGCACCGGAGGTGCAATTTCGGGCGCGGAGCAGGAACTCGTTACTGGTTTACGACTCTTGAGGGCACGAACCAACGGCTTAATCGGACGCATCAGACCGGCCTTCCAGGTGGCTTGGATCCCAAACTTGCTGGCAATGACGACCTGCTCTCTGCGCCCTGCCAAGTATTTCCCCAGAAATGCTTCAGCCTCTCCATAGCCATAGGATCGAGCGATATCAAAATGATTCACGCCACCATCCAAGGCCAAGCCAATCGCTCGATCTGCGACCTTGCCGCCTATGGCGCCTAAAATCGGGGCGCAGCCAAACCCCAATATTGAGGACTTTACATTGGGAGCGAGTTCTATCGTGCGCATGTTATTGACTCAAATGATGGGCGAGACGAACGGCAAAGGCTCCTAATAAGAAAGTAGGATTCGCTTGCCCGGAGGTAGGAAATGCCGAACTGCTGCAAACGTAAAGATCTGTCTCTTATACACATCTCCGAGCCCACGAGACCGAGGCTGATCTCG
>CAJXVQ010000653.1 GCA_913060685.1 uncultured Verrucomicrobiales bacterium | reverse complement strand
TGGGCTCGGAGATGTGTATAAGAGACAGCCTTATCACCGTCTCATTTCTCATCGTCGGCCTTTCAGGTTTACAAGCTGACGAGAATTCCCGTCCCAACATCATCCTCGTGATGACCGATGACCAGGGTTGGGGGGAAACCAGCTACAACGGTCATCCCATCCTTAAAACGCCCAACCTCGACGCCATGGCCGCCAATGGCCTGCGCTTCGACCGCTTCTACGCCGCGCCCAATTGCTCCCCCGCCCGCGCCAGCGTTCTCACCGGTCGATCCAACGACCGCACCACCGTCCTCAACCACGGTCACGCCCTCCGCCGTCAGGAAAAAACCCTCCCCGCTGCACTCAAAAAAGCCGGATACGCTACCGGGCACTTTGGCAAATGGCATATCAATGGCTTCAGTGGACCCGGCGCTCCCATTCTTGCCACCGACACCCATCACCCCGGCATCTTCGGATTCGACGAATGGTTTTCCGTTACCAACTTTTTTGACTTCGACCCCCTCATGAGTCGCAAGGGAAAATTCGAGCAGACCAAAGGAGACTCCTCAGAAGTCATCGTCGATGAAGCCCTCAAATTTATCGAAGCCAGCTCAAAAGGCGAAAAGCCCTTCTTCACCGTCATCTGGTTTGGTTCCCCTCACGATCCCTTCATCGCCAGCGAGGAGGACAAGGCCCCTTTCAAAGGGCTTTCCAAGGCTTCACAAGAACACTACGGAGAACTCGTCGCGATGGACCGCAGTATCGGAACTCTCCGCAAGGCTCTCCGCAAACTGAACCTTGAAGAAAACACCATCGTCTGGTTCAACAGCGACAACGGAGGACTCAATGATCGAATCAAACCCGGCACCGTCGGAAACCTCCGTGGTTTTAAAAACAGCATCTTCGAGGGAGGCCTCCGCGTCCCCTGCGTCATCGAATGGCCTGCTGGTATTTCCGAAGCCCGTCGTACTTCCACCCCATCCGGCATCGTCGATATTTTCCCCACTCTTGCCGAAATCGTCAAACTCCCCAAAGACTCCCTGCTAAAACCTGTCGATGGCATCAGCCTATCCCCTCTCTTCAAGAAAGAAACCGGCCCTCGCAAGGAACCCCTATTCTTCCGTCACACCGGTCGCACCGCGATCATCGAGAATAACTACAAACTCCTAAACGACAAAAAAGGCGGCGAGAACTACCAACTCTACGACCTCGCCAAAGATCAAACCGAATCCAAGGATCTCATCAACGAGCTCCCAAAAGTCACCGCTGATCTCAAAGCCAAACTCAAAGCCTGGAACATCTCGGTCGACAAAAGCCTCGCCGGTGGAGATCTCCCCGAGGGAGTCAAAGCCGATCCCGTCAAGGCCCGTTCCTGGACAACCTCACCCGAATACGCCCAGTATATTGAAGGTTGGAAAGAGCGCCCGGAATTCAAGTCTTACCTCAATCACAAGAAAAAATCCCGCAAGCCAAAGAAATGAAACTCCTCCTTCTCATCCTCTGTGTTTCCACGTCTCTGCGTGAGACCCACGCTGCTCCCCGTCCCAATATTCTCTGGCTCTCCGCCGAGGACATCAATGCCCACTTCGGCTGCTATGGCGATCCCCATGCCATCACGCCCCACCTCGACCAACTCGCCAAGGAGGGCGTCCGCTTCACCAATGCCTACACCGCCGCCGGTGTCTGTGCCCCTTGCCGTTCCACAATCATCACCGGGATGTATCAGACCACGATCGGCACCATGCACATGCGAAGTAAGGCAACCATGCCCGACTCCATCAAAGCCTTCCCCATCTACCTCCGCAAAGCCGGTTACTACTGCACCAACAACTCAAAAAAGGACTACCAGTTCAAAGAGTCCAAAGAAACCTGGGATGCCAGCAGCGGCAAAGCCCACTGGAAGAATCGCCAGGATCCCAAGCAACCCTTCTTCGCCGTCTTCAACTTCACCGGCTGCCACGAGAGCGGTATCGCCGGAGAATCAAAATACAATTCCGTCACCAAGAACCTCTCTCCCGGCGAACGACAGGATCCGGATAAGCTGGACACCCTCCCGCCCTACTACCCCGATACACCCACCGTTCGCGAAGATTGGAAGCGCAACTACGAACTCATCACCGCCATGGATACCTGGGCGGGCGAGCACATCGAGGCCCTTAAAAAGGCCAATCTCTACGAAGACACCATCATCATCTATTGGTCCGACCACGGAGTCGGACTCCCCCGCGCCAAGCGCTGGCTCTACGACTCCGGCACCTGCATTCCCCTCATCGTCCGCATCCCCGGGAAATTTCGTACTTCCGGCCAAGGCAAACCTGACACGACAGACGACCAACTCATCAGTTCGCTCGACTTTGGCAACACTGCTCTGAATCTCGCAGGACTCCCCGCCCCGCCCGTCACCCAGGGCCGGGCCTTCCTCGGTGTAAATCTCGCTCCTCCCCGCGACTACATCTACGGAGCCCGCGACCGCATGGACGAGCGCTACGACATCATCCGCAGCGTCCGCGACAAGCGCTACCGCTACATCCGTAACTACGAACCACTTAAGCCCTACTTCCAATACATGAACACTCCCGAAAAGGGAGCTACCATGAAGGAACTCCGCCGTATCGCCAAAGAAGGGAAAATGCCACCCGCCATGAAAACCTTCATGGCCGATCACAAACCGGTCGAAGAGTTCTACGATCTCAAAAATGATCCGAACGAGATCAACAACCTCGCCGCCGACCCCGCGCAAAAGGAGAACCTTGACCGCCTCCGACAGGCTCACATTCACTGGATCAAAGACACCCGTGATCTCGGCCTCATCCCTGAACCAGAGATGGAGCTTCGCGAAAAAAAGGCCGGCTCCCGCTACGCCATCCTCGCTGAAACAAAAGACACCACCCTTCCCGAGCGCCTCGGCAAAATGGCGGGCCTCGCTTCCGAAGGTGAAGCAGCCCTTCCAGCTCTTCTAAAAGGCCTTCAAGACAAGGACCCCGCCGTGCGCTACTGGGCCGCCACCGGGATCGGAAACACCGGCGTGAAAACCGAGGAAGCGGTCACCGCTTGCCTTCAGCTTCTCGAAAAAGAGCCTTCAACGGTCGTTCGCATCGCTGCCGCCCGGGCACTCCTTCGTCTTAAAACGGAAGAGGCCAAGGCTCTCGCAGAGCTCTCCAAAGCCCTTGAATCCCCCGAGCAATGGTCCCGTCTTCACGCGGCCATCGCCCTCGATGAAGCGGACAAACAAGCTCTCCCGGCCCTTCCCGCCTTGAAAAAGGCTCTCAAGGACCAGCCCAATAAATACATCATTCGGGTGTCCAACAAAGCTGTGAACGATCTTCTCGGCACAGACAACAAGGTACCCTAAGGTCTGTCCCATGCCCGCCCCACTGCAATCCATCTACGAAGTCTTCGAACACCAGAAGGCTGATCTTCTCCTGCACTTGCTGGCGAGTGAAACCTTTCCATCACCAACTCTGGTCTTCGCAAGAAACCGCGAGACTCTCCTCGAACTGAATACCGAAGCCGGTCACCAAGACCTCGAAACCGACACCATCACGGGCAGTAAAAAGATCGAACTTCGTGAGCGCGCTTTAGAGGCTGTCTCTTATACACATCTCCGAGCCCACGAGACCGAGGCTGATCTCG
>CAJXVQ010000652.1 GCA_913060685.1 uncultured Verrucomicrobiales bacterium | reverse complement strand
AGATCAGCCTCGGTCTCGTGGGCTCGGAGATGTGTATAAGAGACAGGAGTTGTTGGTTGCCTTGTTTGAAACCCGTGAAGAGCACTTCACGGATGTCAGCCCGGCCATCGCCATTGGTGTCTTCGGCATAAATGATGTCGGGTGCGGCCGCGATCAGAACTCCTTTTCGCCAGCTCATGATCCCGGCCGGGAAATTGACTCCTTCGAGGAAGAGGGTGGACTTGTCATAGACTCCGTCGCCATTCAGATCCTCCAAAAAGCGAACGCGTCCACCGGGTTTGCCATCGATGCCCGAAGGATAGTCCGCCATTTCCGCGACCCAGAGTTTGCCATCCGCGGCCCAGTCGATTGCGACGGGGTCCTGCACCAGGGGCTCGGCTGCCACGAGTTCGACCGTGTAGCCTTCCGGCACATGAATGGACTTGAGTGAAGCATTCGGAGAAAGAGGACCGCGATCGGCCGGAGTCTGCTTTTTTTCGAGCGGCCTCAGTTTGACGGATTGATAGAAGGAGGTGATTTCCTTGGGACTCAGGACGCGGTCATAGAGGGCGATGTGGTCAAGCCGACCTTGCAGATTGGAAAAATGATCGCTGCGGCCTCCAAAAAATAGTTGCGGGTGCTGATCGGGATAAGTGCGGGGAAGCTTGCCATCGATCTCGGGCGTGGGGTTGCCATTGAGGTGCACCCGGACGCGCCCGCCTTCACGAATCATGACGACGTGATGCCAACTCTCCGGCTCCAATTGCGTTTTTCCCTCGAGTAAATCTCCCTTTTGATTGCCATTGTAAACGATGAGGCGTCCGGCAGCCGCATGAGTACCGCCGATGCCGAGATGATCGCCTTCGGCATCCTTCATTCCATCGAGACCACGTGAAAAGAGGTAAGCCGTAACGGGGCGACTTTGGTTTGGAAGAGTGTTGTAAACCCAAAATCCGACGCTGTAGGTGTCGCCAATCTTGGGGATATCGGTGCGCATGCGCCCTCCGTTGAAAGTGTTTCCCTTCGGCATTTGGCTGGCCGGAACGGCTTCTTTTTCGAAAGAGCCATGGTGTTTTCGCGGTCCTTGATCTTTTGCGGAATCTTGCAGGGGCCAGCGAGCGACAGGTTTGGAAGCAATGAGGGCCTTTTGATAGTCCGTCATGGCGCCGCGCTCGAATTTAGGCCGCGGTGGCACGGGCTTGGGAGGGGGCGTCATCCCGGAGGCGGTGTAGTGGCGCTTCGCATCTTGGCCGGCGAACGTTTTTCCAAACCAGGAGACTTCATCAATGCGGCCTTCGAAGGGAAGGTCGCCACCGAAGCGCCATTCGTTGGATGGCTTGCCAGGAAGGGCGGTGGAGATTTCGGCCTTTGGATTGCCATCAAGATAGAGGTTCATCGTTTTGCCATTGCTCGAAATCATGACGTGATGCCAGGTCCGGAGAGCGAGTTTCGTGGAGCCTTTGAAGTTTTGATTGGGACTCTGAATGATCAAGATTCCGGCAGCGTCGTCGTCGCCTTTTCCTCCAATGCGGAGGCGAAGTGAGTCTCCGTTTTGGACAAGGTCTCCCGTGTTATCCCGGACGGATTCGTTCATGCCATTCCAGAACCAGAATGAGATGCTGCGGGCTCCGGGAACGGTGGCCGAGACGGAACCGCCCACGAGTTGAAGGGAGCTGTTTACGGCCTTCCCTGAAAAGGATTCGTTTGTCGGGCCGGGCAGGTGATAGGCGACCACGCCATCAATGCGGCCATTGCGATCATTGCCGGAAATATCGGTAAGCTCACCTCCGTCGAACTCCTCGCACTGCCAGTAGGCGAGGGGCTTGTCGGCGAGGATCGTTTTGGCGTAGGTGCTTTGGTGGACCGCGAGAGGCCTGCGAGGTTTGCCTGATAATTTCTCCAGCGAAGCGAGAACCGCCTCGACGATTTTGGGTTCCGCTTCAACTTCAAGCCCGGCGGTGCGGGCGGGCCAGGTGGTGTATCCTCCGAGGGCGTGTTGCTCGGGAGGAGGAATGTATCCGGCGGCTCCGTTGGCCAACTCGATATTGAAGGTGGATGAGAACGGGCTGCGTGCTTTGATCTTCAGGCCGGTGATGGCATAGACTTCGTTGGGGGTTGCGGTGATGGCGAGGTCACCGATACGCATTGTTTGGAGGACTACCTTTTCACTCGGGTTTTTGTGAATGAAGCGTGCTTGCTCGGCATAGACTTCCGGCCGATTTTTGGGCCTGCGACCTTTCATGGGGTTGAGAAGGTTATCTGCCCAGGCCAGACGTTTTTCGTCAGGCAGGCGGCGTTGCAGGGTTAGGATTTTTTGGTCCATTTCCAGCGGTGGGGCTTGGTGATACGTGGTCTCTTTGAGCGCCTTCCCTGAGAGTTCCACGAGTTCGTTGGTGTAGCGCGAGATGTCATCCGATTTCCTTTCCCCGCTGTAGTCGACGCGATAGAGGTCACCGCTGGTGCCTTGGGTCATGGCGCAGACCGGACTCTTTCCATCGACGGTCAGCTGTTGAGCCAAGCGATCAGCGAAGAGACCAAAGTAGTCGGCGGGACCGCCGCCTCCGTGGTAGTGCATGGAAAAGTTGGCCAGGACGGCGAGTGGGCTTCCATCAAGGGCTTGAATGGAGAGAAGCGAGAGTTCGTCATCGACCGGGCCGGATGGTCCGATGAATTTGGGATTCTTGTATCCGGGGTGCATCATGGCGCGCACGGATTTTTCTCCGAAGGGATCGGTCAGCATTTCATCGGGCCGGGTGATCCAACGGCGGCAGTTGGTGTAGCCGGTTGCCTTGATCTGCTCCCAACCGATTTGTGCCGGTTCCCGTTTTTGGTGGGCCTGCGCAATGCCTTCGGCGATTTTTGAGGGGAGGAATTTTTTGTAAGCGGGATCTGCCATCGTGCCGAGGCAGTAGTCCATCGTGCTGGGCGCGCTGTGAGTGTGGGTTGCCGTAATGAGAATGCGCTCGGGCGGAATGCCGGTCGCTTTGGATGCCAGAGCCTTTGCCTGATCGCACACGTCACGGGGAATCATGCAGCTGTCTACGACCGCGATGGCGATGGTTACGTCGCCTCTTTCCAGAACAAAACAGCGGGCCTTGAGATCACCGGGGTTCATTTTGCCACGCCGGCGTTCCAGGAAGCCACCGTTGATGAGCAGTGAATCGAAGGGGGGCGTGACATCCTGAATAAAGGCACCTGCCATGAGCTGTGGCTCCCGGGTGTCCGTATTTTCAGCGGGGAGATTGAACCAAAGTGGGAGCAGGCAGCAAAAAATGCCTCCGAGAAGGGTGAGACGTCGGAAGAGGGACGTGCTTGAGTGGTTGGGTTTCATGGGAGCGGGTCGTTTTGGGTCTTCGAGGGGTGAGGCCCGGACGGGATCGGGTGACCAGCTATGGTCACTGATTTCAATTGGGAGTATCAACCGGCACCTTCCGGTCCGTCGATCTCATATTGCAGGAGGTGCGGATCTTACAAACGCCTCGAGCTTTCTGGTCACGGGTTTTAGCGGTTTCTTGCGATGAGCGCTTGGGGTCTTCGGACAATGTCATTGTGGGGATGCTTATGAGGTTCGCCGACAGCGAACAGCCTACGACAGACTGAAACCCCACGCGTTGCGTCTGTCTCTTATACACATCTC
>CAJXVQ010000651.1 GCA_913060685.1 uncultured Verrucomicrobiales bacterium | reverse complement strand
CTACACAGAGTAGATCGTCGGCAGCGTCAGATGTGTATAAGAGACAGATCCTGCCCGTCCCGCAAAAGGAATTTCCTAACCATAATTAGACGTGTCCCAATACGAATCCGATATCGCACAACACTACGCGGTCTTGACGAAACTCGCCAAGAGCGAATCGATGAAAATCGGAGATCTTGCGGCGTCACTGAGGGAGGTCACGGAAGCAGCGGCGCAGACACTCGAGATCGCGCGAGTCAACATCTGGCTCTACGACGAGGATCGAACAAAGATTTACTGCATCGACCATTACAACCTGGCGACTCACGAACACTCCAGCGGCGTGGAGCTTACTGCCGCCGACTACCCGATCTATTTCCAGGCTCTCGACGCGGAGCGCACGATCGTCGCGAACGATGCTTGCACAGATCCGCGCACCGCAGAGTTCTCTGACGGCTACCTCGACCTTTACGGAATCACTTCCATGCTGGATGCGCCTTTGCGAGCCCGGGGCACGACGATCGGAATCGTTTGCCACGAGCATATCGGGCCAGCGCGGGTTTGGACTTCTGAAGAACAGCTATTCGCCGGATCGCTGGCCGACCTCGCCACACTCGCGCTGGAGTCCTCGGAACGCAGGCAAGCTCTAAAAGCCCTGCAGAGCAGTGAACGACGGACCCGGGCAATTCTCGAAAACGCACTGGATGCAATCGTGACCATTGACGAGCACAGCAGGATTATCGACTGGAATCCGCAAGCCGAAATCATCTTCGGCTGGTCCAGCGCTGAAGCTATCGGCAAGACCCTGTACGACACTGTTATTCCCCCCAGCGAGCACAACGGCTACCGCGAAGGTCTGAAGCGTTACCTCGCGACCGGCGAGGCGCCCATCTTCAATAAACGAATTGAGGTCGAGGCGATGGACAGGACGGGACGAAAATTCCCCGTGGAGCTCAGCGTATCTCCCCTGCACATAGGGTCAGCCCGGGTGTTCAGTGCCTTCATCAGGGACATCACCTCCCGCGTTCTTTCTGAGTTGAAGATCCATGAGCTAAACGCAAACCTTGAAGCGCGAGTTCAGGAACGCACGGCTCAATTGAAGACGGCCGTCGCGCAGAAGGAAGCCCTGCTGGAACAGTTGCGTGCCAACAGTGTTGACCTGGTCGACAAAATTCGCGACCTGGATCACACTTCCGAAGTCATTCAAAATGACCTTAAGCGAGCTCAGGAGATTCAACTCGCCCTGCTTCCGTCACACCCGCCTCAACTGGAGAGTGTCCATGTGAATGCGCTTTTTCGCCCCGGAATGAGCGTGGGTGGTGACCTATACGACGTGTCTATCCTCGACGATGGATTGATCGCGCTCTATGTGGCCGACGCGACAGGTCATGGCGTGGCCGCTGCGATGCTTTCGGTCCTTTTCAAACAGCGACTTGAGATGCGCGACCAGGCAGGCCGCGCTCTCGGGCCAGTGGAAGTGCTCACGCGCGTCAACGAACGACTCTGCGCTGACATGTTGACCTCCGGGATGTTTCTCACTGCCGCTTACATTCTCTTCGACAGAAAAACCTTTGAGCTTCGTGCGGCATCTGCCGGTCACACGCCCATGCTGCTGCTGCGTGAAGACGGCGAGTGCCTGCTGCTTGAGCGCACAGGTCCAGCACTTGGAATTGCCAAGACACCAGATTTCACAGAACACCGGCTCGAGATGCGATCCGGCGACCGGCTCATCCTTTATACCGATGGCCTCACAGACGGCATGGAGTCGCAGGGAATCGACGGCCTGCGCGATCTAATCACCTCGGCCATGACCGATGAAACGCTGGACGGGCCAGGCAAGCTACGCAAGCTCTATGACGGAGCATCCGCACGCGCCAAATTGAGCGCCAATGGGGAAGGGGCGGACGACGTGACGCTGCTTGTGCTCGAGTTGCGCAACGGGCAGTCGCATCTCGACAATAATCCGGAAGACGATGGGGATTCAATCGAAGAGGCTCCCAAGGATCCGGCTGAAGCTCCCGTATCACGTTCGCATCCGTGTGAGCTGTGGATCACCACTGGCGAGCACGACACGTATCTGGCCTTGCACGGACGAGGGACATGGACGAGCGCCGACGCTTTCCGCACGCACGCAAAGGCCGCTCTGAACGAAGGTCGTGAATTGACCATCGATCTTGCGAACTGCACAACGCTCGACAGCACTTTCCTGGGCACTCTGCACGACATCGTCACCTTGGATGCCGCCGGACATGCCCAACTGCGAGGGCCCAACAAAGTGGTGCGCGGGCTATTCGAGGAACTTGTTCTCAATGAGGTGATCGCCTCGATACGCACCGATGAATTCGAGCCACCCACAGAGCAAGCTCTGGTCCCCGAAGATCAGCCCACACGCGACAGCCATCGCCTCCTCATTCAGGCTCACGAGACGCTGAGTTCGCTCAGCGAGGAGAATCGAGAGCGTTTCTCTGGTGTCGTCGAGGCGTTGCGCGCGGAAATGGGCGATGAAAATGATCGATCGTAAGTTCCGTTGGTAATTCCGGGGGCTTTTTCAGGAAGCTCGAATTGGAGTTGGAGGCGCAGGAATAGAGGTGGGTGCTCCGTGGGCAGCGTCGTGATGTTATTCCGGGCCCTTACCGACGGGGGTTTTGTTGTCTTGATCGGTGATGTTTTCTTCAGGGGTATTGTTGAAACGGAGGTGTGGGGTGGCTTCGTCTTTGCGGTAGAGGGTGTTGTTTCGGACCAGGATTTTTCCGGCTTGGTGGAAGCGGAGGGGGGAGCGGGCGATAGCGTAAATGGTATTGCCCTCGATGGTGATGGCGGTGCTGCCTTGATCAAGAAACATCCCGTTGGATTCGGCGCGGCCGGCGTTGACCGGGACGTCGTGGATGGTGTTGTTGCGCAGGAAAGTGTTGGGGTGGAGGCCGAGGGTGTAGATGCCACCACCGTCGGAAAGCTTCTGCATGATGTGGTGGATGTGGTTGTCTGCGACGAGGTGATCACGAGATGGAGTGGGGGTGGGGCTCCAGCGCCAACCGAGCGAGATTCCGGTGTACGGAAGATCTCGTAATTCGTTACCGGTGATGCGTGTTTCAGCGGCGATTCCAACCCAGATGCCGACGGCACCGTAGTCGAGGGTGCCGGTGTTCTTGATGAGACTATCGGCGATTTGAATTTTTCGGGAGGCAGTTTCCTCGGAAGCACTGGGCTCTCCGATCATAATGCCATTTGCACCGATTTGATTAAAAGTGGAATGGCTGACTTTTACATCGCGGCAGTCATTGGCAATCCAAAGTCCGGAAGCACCGAGATTGGAAAAGGTGCAGTTTGCGAAGGTGATTCCACTCGAGTTGGTAATGCGGAAGGCTGCGGGTTTGGGGTCGCGAACGTTTTCGTATTGTCCCCGGGCAGGTCGGCGTTGGTGGAAGGCGGCCTGAACCCCGGCGGAGCCACCGGGAGGGAGTTGGTAGTGGCAGTGTTGGAACGAGATGTTTTCGAACTTGAGATTCTGACAGTGATCGAGGGTGACGAGACTTTTGATTCGTGGGGCGATGAAGGTCATTTTATCGGGCGATTCGTCTTTGCGGGCGAGGTAGCTGAGCTGTCTCTTATACACATCTCCGAGCCCACGAGACCGAGGCT
>CAJXVQ010000650.1 GCA_913060685.1 uncultured Verrucomicrobiales bacterium | reverse complement strand
TCTACACAGAGTAGATCGTCGGCAGCGTCAGATGTGTATAAGAGACAGGCTTACGTCTACGCCAACCTCCTCGGCAACGAGGCCGGTCGCGCCATTTACGACGGCGGCGGGCTCATCGCCTCCGCCGGCAAGATCGCAGCCGAAGGTCCCCGCTTTTCCTTTCAGGAAACCACCCTTGTTTACCAAACCGTCGACATCGAGCGCAATCGCCTCCACCAGGCCCGCACCGTCAGCCGCCAAATCGATGTCCAGGGCCTCTCCGAAATCGAAGTCCCTTTCACCTGGCCGGAGGTTAGCCGATGGGATGGCCACGCCCCCGTCCCCCCCATGTCAAAGGAGGAGGAATTCACCCGCGCCATGGGAATCGCCTACTTCGATTACCTTCGTAAATCCTGGTCCGGCGGCTTTGTCGTCTCTCTCAGTGGCGGTGCCGATTCCGCCGCCGTCTCCGCCTTCGTCAAAATCATGCTCGACCTCGCTCTCCACGAACTCGGAGAAGAAGGCGTTCGCAAAAGGCTCTCCCACCTCGATCTTCCCGAAAAGACAGCCGACTGGATGAAGCCCCTCCTCTTCTGCGCTTACCAGGGCACCAAAAATTCCGGCGACACCACGCGCCACGCCGCACGCGCCGTCGCCGAAGCTCTCGGCTGCGACTACGCCGAGTGGGAAGTGGATGAATTGGTTGAAGGATATGAAAGCACCATCGAATCCGTCCTTGGCCGCCAACTCTCCTGGGAGAATGACGACATCACCCGCCAAAACATTCAGGCCCGGGTCCGCGCCCCCGGCATCTGGATGTTTGCCAACCTCCGCAATGCCCTCCTGCTCGCCACCTCCAATCGCTCCGAGGCCGCCGTCGGATACGCCACCATGGACGGCGACACCTCCGGCGGACTCAGCCCCATCGCCGGCATCGATAAGCACTACCTCCGCCAATGGCTCCGCTGGATGGAGACCGAAGGACTGTCCGAAACAGGACCCATCCCCGCCCTCTCCCACATCAACGTCCAAAATCCCACCGCCGAGCTTCGCCCGAAAGCGGACAAGCAAACCGACGAGGACGATCTCATGCCCTACCCCGTCCTCGACACCCTCGAGCGCGCGGCCATCCGCGACAAAAAAGGCCCCATGGCCGCCCTCAAGGTCATCCGCACCGTATATCCTCAATACGAGGAGGAACAACTCATCGACTGGACCAAGAAATTTTACAAACTCTGGTGCCGCAACCAATGGAAGCGCGAACGTTACGCCGTCAGCTTCCACGTCGACGACCAGAACCTCGACCCCAAAACCTGGTGCCGCTTCCCCATTCTCTCCGCCGGCTTCGCCGAAGAACTCGCCGAACTATAGCCCGGCTTCACTTCCCGTAGCGATCGGCCATCGCGTCATCGTCTCAGAGTTTTTACTCGCTCCCCTTGCCCTGGATTTGCAATACCGGCTTCTCAACCGAGTAGACCAGCGCCATCGTCGCGGTGAGGTGCAGTCTTGAAGACATGTAGTAGCCTTTATCGTACATGTCGCGCCCCGGGAGAGAAACAAAGGATCCATCATGGCAACGCGCCATATTCAACCAAGCCTTGTTGTAGTCCATCATGTCGCGGACCGTTTTCTCATTCCCGGAAACATTCGATCCAATGAGCCCCCAACAGACCGAGAGAATATTATCGGCGTGTGCGTCATTGAGATACTTCTTGGAATCACTCAACCCACCCGAAACCAGCTCGATATACTTGCGGTTCACCTCGTTGTCTCCCGCCAGCTCATGTGCGACCAGAGCGAGACCTTGTCTCCCTGCTGCCGCGTAAGCCCCCCGCACAGTATGATAGCCAATATAGCCATCATCCCGGGTGCTCTTTCGTAAGTAATCAAAGCCGAGATCAACCTTCTTTTGATCAACTTTGGCTCCACATTTTTTGGCCAACTCCCATGCTGTCAAGCCGAGCGCAGTCGTGATATTCATCGTTCCGTAGCCTCCGACATTGGTATTATGTCCCATGCCTCCCGTCCGGAACTTATGACCCACATTCCCCATATTCCCGTGAGTCCGATCCTTGAAGTCCGCCATATCTGCGACCTGTGCGGTTTCGAGCTTCGCGGCCAATGCCTGAATCGCGGCCAAGACCTTCTCGTCTTTACTGAGAAGGTAATATTCCGATAGGAAAATGCATTGGTAACTGACCGGCCAAACCCAGATGCCCTCTCTCGGAAACTGAAGCCATGAATGAGCCAACTTTTTGGCCTGCTCCATCTCGCCCGACGCCAGCAACGCGAGCCCGCTCATGCACTTGGCATGACACTGTTCACGCATGATGAATGGATGGCCTGAGAGATAATCCGCAGCCCCCTTGGCGAGGAGAGCCGATTTTTTGCAATTGAAAGGATAAGTATTCGAGAACTTACCGATGGCCTTGAGTGCAATTACCACCTCAATCGGCTTCTCATTGCGGATCACCATTAAGGTCAGTTTACCGTCCGCACCTTCGGACTCTTCGATGGCATTTCCAAAATCCATCAAAGGCCCCTCGTAGCCGATCTCCGGAAACTTCTTCATCCGGGTCATATGATGGCCAAAGGTATGCGGCACCGCAAACGGCTTGCCATTCACGCCTGTGATCACATCGTCCAGCTTCAGCTTTCCTTCCGCGGGGGAACCCTCGAAAAGATACTTAACCGTGAAAGACTTGCTCTCCAAAGTCGCCCGGGCACCTGTCGGCCCCAGATTAATCAAGTAACCGGGCACCTCCTTATCGGGCCCTTTGTTGACTGGCTTCTCCCAACGATCACGATTATCCTTCTCGATGGCTCCCAGCTGAGAGTTACAGCAGATAAAGATCACAAAAAGGATCATGGCGGATAGGGAACGCTTAAGTTTCACAGGGCCTCAACTACTCGGGAACTGACTCAATGACCAACTCAAATCCTGATCCTGTGGCATGGCGGTTCGAAAACCCTGAGTATGAGACTGGCACTGGCTACAAAAAACGGCAGCCGCTTCGCCAAAACCCACCGCATCTCCTTTCCAGACTTTTACCGGCTATTTACACTGCCTCCTCTTTTCACTGATACCCTCAGCTCCATGGATAAACGTGCCATCCTCGCCCTCCTCGCTGTTTTTCGCGAACGCGACACCGCAGAGGCCCAAAAACTCCGGGCAAAGAAACACTAAGCTTTTCGCCAACCTCATGAAATCCACATCCATCTTCATCCCCCTTGCCATCCTCACGCTCGGCGGGCTTTGGATTGCCACCCAAGCCGTCGAGATTTCCGACATCGAAAACAAAAACGCCGCTTTAAAAGCCCGTCTCAAAAATACTCCCCGGCCCACCTCGGGGCCACTCACAACCTCTCCAAAAAAGACCGCTCTCGATTTCAAACCCGTCGATTGGTTCCTCGTCGCCAATGAACTTAAAGTGGGCCATGGAAACTTCGGAGCATTCAAGACCAGCCTAAAAATAGAGGAAAAGCTTCACACTCTCTCCGCGCAAGAACTCAAGGACGCCCTTGTCGACGCCGAAGAAGGATCTTTGGACAAAACATCTCTTCGTATTCTCACTTACCGCTTTCTCAAGCTTCTCCTGAAAAAAGACCCCTCTTATCTCCTGTCTCTTATACACATCTGACGCTGCCGACG
>CAJXVQ010000649.1 GCA_913060685.1 uncultured Verrucomicrobiales bacterium | reverse complement strand
ACGAGATCAGCCTCGGTCTCGTGGGCTCGGAGATGTGTATAAGAGACAGGCCAACTCCTCACCGACATCCTCCATCAAGTCATGACCAACTATGAGAGCGATAACCTCCAGCTCGTTATCGTCGGCGATGGCCCCTTCAAATGCCACTTTCAGGATATCGTCGCAATGCATCACCTCGAGCACCGCGTCGCCGTCTGTGACTTCGAAGAAAAGCTCTCCCGTCAGGCCTTCGCCGCGAGCGACTTTGTCCTCATGCCCTCCTCCTTCGAGCCCTGCGGCCTCCCCCAGATGATCGGTCTCCACTACGGAAGTATCCCCATCGTCCACAGGACCGGCGGCCTCCGCGACACCATCGATTCTTTTAACGAGGCCTACACCAAGGGCAATGGCATCGCCTTCACCTACTTCGATACCAACGGACTCCGCTGGGCTATCGATACCGCGATGAAGTTTCACCACACTGCGCCCGACACCAAACAAGGCACCATCTCCCGAGTTATGAGGGAAGCCGAATTGCGCTTTAACAAGGACGCCATGTTCCACCAATACCTCGGCGTCTATCATAAGCTCGCCGAGGACCTTACAAACCATGACCAGCATCTCGCTAGCCTCAACCAAAACTAATCCCATGGAACCCTGGCAAGCTATCGTTGTTGGAGTGGACTTTTCCGACTCGTCCATCGCGGCCCTGCGTGAGGCTGCGCGCCTCGCCCATTGGCGGAAATGTCAGCTCCACGTCGCCCACGTCATCTCGGTCGAGAAGGACTATCACCACCACTCCAAAAGTACGACCGCCATCTCGCTCCTCCGGGACAAGGTCGGGGAGAAACTGAAGTCCATCTGCCTGGATGAAATCGAATACTTTGGCAAAGTCGAATTCCACATCCTTGTCGGACATCCCTTCCGCGAACTCTGCCAACTCGGCGAAGACATCGAGCCCAACCTTCTCGTCCTCGGATCTCGTGGCACCACCACCAAAACCCACCGCACCGGCATGATCGCCAGCAAGTGCGTTCGCAAGGCTCCCGTCCCTGTTCTCCTCGTCCGCAAAGGCCACGAGAACCCCTATCGCGAAGTTCTCGTCGCCCTCGACTTCTCGGACACCTCGCTCAAGGGCATTGAAATAGCCGCTGAAATCGCCTTCGAAAATCAGTCCCGCCTCCACCTCATCCATGTCTACGAACCCCTCCTCAAATCCACCGACTACGCCTTCTTCAACCTCGTTGCCTGCACCGAAATCACCGATCTCGAACGCCAGAAATTCAAACAGAAACTCCAGGACTGTCAGAGCCAGATCCAGAGTGAGTATAAGGACCTCGGCATCTCCACCCACCTCATTGAGACCGGCCACATCGCCGATGAACTCTCCTCCTTCATTCTCGAAAATCAAATCGGCCTGGCAGTCCTTGGCACCCGTGGTCGTAGCGGACTCCGAAGCCTCCTCATGGGCACCACAGCCGAACAACTCATCCGCGACTGTCCCTGTTCCGTCCTGGCGGTCAAGCCAGACGATTTCAAATATCAGCTATAAATGAAATGAAGAGCAAGCCTCCGCTTCCGGCGGGTCTGCGTCCTGAGGGATCTCCCTTTCCTCTGGGAGCTTCCTGGCTCGAAAGCGAGAAGTCCTACAATTTCGCACTTTACTCAAAGCACGCCTACCGGGTGGTCCTTCTCTTCTTTGGAGCTGATAATTTTCACCACCCCGTCAAAGAGATCGAGTTCGACTACTTGATTAATAAATCCGGCCCAATTTGGCACTGTCGCGTGCCTGAGCCTCCAGATGCCGTCTACTACGCCTATCGGGTTGAGGGTCCCGATCCTGATCCTGATCCTGGAATCAAACACCATGATTTTGATTTCGAAAAACTCCTCCTCGATCCCTATGCCACGCATGTCTACTTCCCCCCGGATTTCAGCCGTGAGGCAGCCACGATCCCGGGCTCGAATATCGGCAAAGCCCCCCTCGCCCATCTCGATAAAAGATTTTGCCCCCAAGCGACGCCTTGGGAAAAGCCCCGATCAAATCATCGTGAGTCAGAGCTGATCATCTATGAGATGCATGTTCGTGGATTCACCCGGCATGAAAGTTCCGGAGTAGCCATGCCAAAGCGGGGAACCTACTCCGGCGTGATTGAAAAAATCCCCTACCTCATTGCCCTTGGCATAACCGCCGTCGAGCTGATGCCCGTCTTTCAGTATGACCCCGATGAAGGGAACTACTGGGGATACATGCCTCTGAATTTCTTTGCTCCTCATAACGAATATTCCGTCTCACCCCAACTCTGCCAGCAATTTACCGAGTTTCGAGAGATGGTGGATGCTCTCCATGCCGCAGGCATCGAGGTGTTCCTGGACGTGGTCTACAATCATACCACCGAGGCCACTCATATCGGCCCCACATACAGTTTTAGAGGAATCGACAGCTCGACATACTACATGATGAGCGGAGACCCTGACATCCCCTATGCAAACTTTAGTGGCACCGGGAATACCCTCCAAACCCAGAACCACGCCGTGCGTCATCTAATCATTGACAGCCTTCGCCATTGGGTCACAAAGGGAGGGGTGGACGGGTTCCGCTTTGACTTGGCTTCGATCTTCGCCCGGAGATCCGACGGCTCTGTCTCGGCAGAGGAAGTTCCCATCTTCGGTGAAATCACCTCTCTCCCGGAACTCGCAAACACACGCCTCATCGCAGAGCCATGGGATGCACGGGGCCTTTACCAACTCGGGAGACGGTTTCCTGGCACTCAATGGATGCAGTGGAACGGCGCGTATCGGGATACTCTTCAAAAGTGCGTCCGGGGTGATCCCTCAATGATCAATGTTCTCATGACGCGCCTCTATGGGAGCACCGATCTCTTTCCTGATAATCGCATGGAAGCCTGTCACCCATTCCAAAGCGTCAACTTTGTGAGCTCTCACGATGGCTTAACGCTCTATGACCTTGTCTCTTACAATGCGAAAAACAACGGCGCAAACGGGCATGACAATTTTGATGGCCCTGATGATTTCAGCTGGGACTGCCATGGAGATCTCAAACTCCGCAAGAAACAGGCGAAAAATTTCATCTGCCTTCTCATGCTCTCAAACGGTATCCCCATGTTTCGCATGGGTGATGAGTTTCTCAACTCCCAGAACGGAAACAGCAACCCCTACAACCAGGACAATGAGACAAGCTGGCTCGATTGGGGAGACCTGGAAAGCCACGCAGAGTTTCATGATTTTTTCAAGCGCATGATCCATTTCCGCAAAACCCACCCCTCCATCAGCCGTTCCCAATTCTGGAGAGATGATGTCCATTGGTATGGCGTTGCTCATGCTCCCGATCTTTCCCCGGAATCCCGGCAACTTGCCTACTGTCTCCATGGATCTTCTTTCAATGACCATGACCTCTACGTCATGATCAATCTCGGATACAATGATCTTGATTTCGGAATCCACGAAGGCCTCCCGGACGATTGGACGGGCGTCATCGACACCGCGACTCCGAACCCGGAAGAATCCCGGCTCTCCTCTCCCTTCTACAAAGTGCGCTCCCGTTCAGTCGTCGTTCTCGAACGCAAATAGCGGAGACAGGGTCAATCCATACACAGTAGCTGTCTCTTATACACATCTGACGCTGCCGACGATCTAC
>CAJXVQ010000648.1 GCA_913060685.1 uncultured Verrucomicrobiales bacterium | reverse complement strand
GATCAGCCTCGGTCTCGTGGGCTCGGAGATGTGTATAAGAGACAGGTTCTAAATCGCCTGCGGATCGAGGGATACCGACGTGTGGCTTTGCTTCTGGGCGGATCTCAAATTATTGAGCGAGACGGGAAACGGGGTAAGAAACGCTCTGGCGGACGGGTGATCGAAGTGGATGAAAAGGAAGTCTTACGGGCGGTCAAAGAGGAACAGGAAAATCAAAAAGAAAAACCTCAACGGTAGGATATCATGATGAAAAATGGGAGAAGATTTTTGACCTTCTGGCTGGTGTTGATCAGCCAGGCAGGAGCGCAGATCAGCGGAGAAGCAGTTGGTAATGTCACAAGCACCTCATTCGCAGTTTGCTGGGAAGTGGACGAAGCAACTCTGCCGGACGTTCAGGTGTTTTCCGACGCCGCCGGGACCACCGAGATCACTTCGCTTTTGAAGATTGAACGACAATCACTCATTGCGGCACCCCGATCGTTGGATGGCGGAACTGCGGCCTCGCGCGCCAAGAACCGGAGCGTGCAGGCGGCCATGACCGCCCGTAATGCCTACCTCGTAAAAATTTCCGGTGCTGTACCCGATCAGAATTATTGGGTCAAAGCGGTGGTCCGCGATGGCGGAGGAACAATTCTCCATAGCGGCAACCTTCTCTCTGTGACGACTGCAGACCGCGCCGAATTCATCAAGGAGTCGCGACAGTTGTTGGTTGATTTTTCCGCCGCCGCAGCCGGCGATTTCACCGGAGTCATCATCCGGCTGGGCAATGCCACCTCACCCTATCCTCTGTTTTCAGTCGTCGGCGACGGCGGCTCGGAACAGCAGGCCTACTTCGATCTCACCCATTTTTTAGATGCTGCCGGAGAGACTCAGCTGGTCCTGGCTTCTGGATCGACCCTCGATTTGACCTTTGACCTTCTTGGCGGGAGTCTCGGTGGATCATTTACGAGTGATGAAGTGGCCTTTGACGGATCCTTCATATCGGCTCGAGCCTCCACCGTAGGGTTTCTCCCTGATGCCACCGTGATCCTGACCGCAATTCCGGAAAGACCAACCGCACTTGTGGGTCATCCCATCAATGTCGATCTATCTGCTCGCGATGGCGGAGGTCAGCCGCTTGTGGAATTCAATCGCAGCCTGATCCTGACTTCCCCGGCTCTGGTCGGCAGTCCGCTCGCGAGCGAAGTCTTGGAAAACGGAATTCGCAGTGATCAACCTGTCATCTTCACCACTTTGGGGAATCAGATCGTGACCGTGACCGATCCAATGAGCGGATCCGAAACGACATTTTCGGCTAACGTCGTGGACTATAACTACGATAATTTCCGCCTTCATTACTATGGCGACCTGACATCACCTGTAGGAGAATCTTCGGAGAACAGTGACGGCGATGAGTTCAACAACTTGGAGGAATTTGCCTTTGGTCTCGATCCCACTCTCAACGAAGGTAAGGTGCAATATGCCTTAGGCACTAATTCCCTCCTGAAAAGAGGTGGGCCGGACGTCGTCCTGCGCGTCGATTCAAATGGAGTTGACCTGCGGGTTACCTTCCTCCGGTTAAAAAACCATGTTGCCATGGGAATCAAATACACTCCCGAACTCAGTCCCGATCTAGGATCGTGGTTTGGTGTTTCGACGACCCCGGTCGTCATCGCCGAAGAGGGTGATGTGGAATTGGTCAGTGTCCCTTTTCCCTACTTTACGCCAGAACCAAGGAAGGCCCGCTTCTTCCGACTCGGAGTATCAATCCCATGAAGACTATCATTTTATACTGTCTCTCATTCCTGATCGCCGCACCCGCATGGTCGGCAACGATCTTAAGTGGCGTGGTGGATCTAACCATTACAGCAGACCTTGACGGGATCTACCTCGATCTCGAATCGGCCATGCTGACTTCCATCGATGATGACTTTAGCGATAGTCAGGTGAATTTCTTTTTCGGGGGCGATGGTGTTTTTTCGGGAGATCGGTTTCTCCCCGCCCGGATCGGAACGGGGTCGTCCGATCCTGTCCGTAATCTCCCCGAAGCTTCGGTGGTTTCCTCGGAAATGTTTTTTGCAGATCCAGGTTTTGGCGGTTCCATGATGCATGTCGGAGTTGGAGCAAATCAGTTTGAGAATGGGATGGAGGGATACCTCGGGTTTAAATTCGACCGTCTCGACGATGGTAACTTCACTTTCGGGTGGATGCGTGTCACTCTCACCAACGGTTCAAGCACCGGAACGGTTCACGAGTGGGCCTACTCCGATACGCCGGGTGAAATTATTTTGGTTGGAGGCTCGGTGATTCCCGAGCCAGCGTCCGGAATGATGCTTCTCCTAACCTCCTGTGGAATTGCTTTTTTGCGTAGAAAGAGGTGATGTTGTATCGAGCAGGAATTCATGTTTGGGTCGTCCTTTTTGGCATGGCACTGGGAGCGCAAGCTGCTCCTTTGCTTGTGATTATTGACACCGGAGTTTGTGCCAGTCAGGTCGCAGGGGATGGGGCACCGTTGGCGAAAGCCTTTGTATCAGCCGGAGAAAAAATTCTCTCATGTGACTTCGTCAGTTCCGATCAAGGGTTCGCCGATGAAAACGGGCACGGCACCCATGTATCCGGAATTGTTTGGTCGGAGCTGATCGCGCGCTCCCCGGAACAGCCTGCGGGATTGGTGATGCTGCGTGCCGGCCGTGATCGCCTGCAGGTCGAAAGATTGCTTCAATCACTTGCGAAAATTCAAGAGTTTAAGAAAGCCGGGCACCGCGTTCCCGTCGTGCTTTGCGCCTTTTCGATGACACGCGTGGACTCGGGAAACGCAAGTTTTGATCTCTTCGCTTCGAAGCTTCGCGAGCTCCTCGACGGCGGAACTGTTGTTGTAGCCGCTACCGATGGGAGGAGCCGAAATCTGGACGCACTGCCCGGGAGCGATATCTTCCTGCCAGGCTGTCTTGACCATCGGAATCTCCTTACCATCACGGCCTGCTCAAAAGAGGGATTCCTCGCCCCCCGTGCGAGCTTTGGAAAGAAACGCGTGTTCGCGGCGGCATATGGGGCAAAGGTCACCTCTCTCTGGCTCGATGGTAAAACAAAAATGCTGAGCGGTAGCTCCCAAGCGGCCGCTCTTGCCGCTGCAGAAGTGTTTCACTGCCTGACCCGCGAGAAGAATCCTGCAGATCTCAATACCTTAAGAACGGTCCTCTTAAAACGGGCTCGCCTGCATCCCAGCCTTCTAGGGAAAACCTCTTGCCAGCGTTTTTTAATATCACTGCGACCGTAGGAAACGTGAAGGGGGGAGTGGGCGTGAAACCCAGATCACAGGGCACGATGGAAGTTGAGGAGAAGATTGGGAGATTTAGTTTGAGTCTGCCGAGAATGCGTTGGGTGACAGTTTTCTGATGAATAAGAGCGCAGAAGAGATCCCCACCACCAAGTCCGACAGACTGCCAGACTATTTCAGTCCCATGATCCATGCGGAGAGGTCGGCGACATCTTGCTCGTTCAGGGTGTAGGCGAAGCTGGCGGGCATGAGGGAGTTTTTGGCGTCGGTGCGTTTCTTCACCTCGTCGGTCTTCACCCTCATCTGTTCGCCGGTGAGGAGCACCAGTTTAACCCAAGTTTCGCATTTTTTTTGAGTTTTTGGTCCAAAATCGCCGAATTCGC
>CAJXVQ010000647.1 GCA_913060685.1 uncultured Verrucomicrobiales bacterium | reverse complement strand
GATCTACACAGAGTAGATCGTCGGCAGCGTCAGATGTGTATAAGAGACAGAGATCCCCCAAAGAAGCACCGGAAGAAGCAGAACGAAGAGCATCCAGGCCCGCAGCCTGATGCCCAGAACTCGTCTCTGCAAAATGCTCACACGGAGAAAATGGGGTTGAATTTATTTGAGTGGAATGCGAATGACGATACTCTCATCGAGCAAGCTCGTCTTGGCCTCAGTCGTTTCCTGAAGACGGTAAACAATGAAGCTATACTTCCCATCGGCAGATTTACCAATGGCAAAGTTCTCCTTGGTCCGATCGAGAGGCGTCTCTTCCTGGAACCTCCACTCCACGCCCTTCCAGGCACCCAGGATCGTTTCCGGGGCTGCCTCGATATCATCGATTCGCTTCAATTCCCCGTTGGTCGATTTGAAAACATCGGCCTTCCCGTCATAGCGAAGCAGGGCAATCCGGACATTTCTTCCGCTTGTGAAAACCCTCCATTTATCCCCGACCTGCTCGAGTCGGACTCCCACCTTTTCGATGACTTTAAACTCCCGCTTGCCCCAAAGCACCAGATATTCCTTATATTCCTCGGGAGTGAGATTGAGATTTTTGTGAAAAGGAAGTGGGACCCCCGGTTTGATCTCATTGGAATATTCCTCATACCACTCGGGATTTTTGGTCTTAGCGGCATCGAACAACTTGTCATATTTCTCGATCTCTTTCGGTGGGATCACGACCACTCTCTCTCCCATGTGATTTTTATTGGGCTCGATGTATGACGCTAACACCTCGGGAGCCTTCGCCTGGCCCGAGACATCCGAAATAAGCATGGAAAAGACTGTCATTAAAAACGAACAGGCGATTCCGGGGGTGATTTTTGAGGCACTCATGAGTCTTTGTTTTGCTTTTGATCCGCCGCCTTCCTGGCGGGTCCCGACCCAACCACATAACTACGGGCAAGTAAACCCACACCTGCTGCTACCATTCCCGCGCCAGCGATAAATACCTATCCCCTCCCTTCCGATCCGCCTGGTTTCATGAAAAATGGGATTCTAAGGCTCTTCATCCGGGGCGACAATCTCGTCGGGATCATTAACAAAGGCCCATAGCTTGGATTCCAAGCCCTCAATCAAGACCGATCGGGTCGCCTGCCCTCCTTCCAAAAACCGCACTTTCAGAATCATAGGCAATTTCAGATCCTCCCGATCCTTGGGAAAGACATTGCGGAATTTTTGGTGGATCACCTCACTCCGTTTGACAAAGCCATACAAAATCGTCTCGGAATTGCGAAACGTGAGGCGATAACACTCGAATTCGCTCTCATCAGAGAATTCGTAAGTATGAAAGTGATCCTTTTTCACATAAACCCGCAAGTTATAAGACTTTGTCGGTCTCTCCTCCACATATTTCTCCGGAGCGATCGGCTGATAACAAACATACGACTCCCAATCGACCAACATCCCACCGGGTAAATCCTCCACCAGGACAGGAACCCCTTCACCGTCCTCCACCTCGACCATTAATGCAATGAAGGGCCGCTGATCCAGAGACGTGACGTGATACTCGCTTGTCTCTTTGAATGTCAGAGACTCTATCTCATGACTTTCGTAATACTCTTTCATTAAAGGGAGGACCCGCTCGGGGTGCCTGACAAATTTCGCCTTCTCCTCCACTGATTTAGCCGCCAAAAAATTCGCGACCACTTTCTCCATATCCACAAAGTGCTTCTCAGCCTTCGCATGTTCCACCTCGGGTGAAAGTGTCTTGGAAATCCCCACCTCGGATGCACCCTCTCCATTCGTGCCTTCTTTTGAATCTCCCGTATCGTTGCGATTGGATAAAGATTGAAAAGCCCCCCAAACCAAAACACCCAACAGTCCCGCCCCTAAAAGAACAAACCACCCCACCGGCACCGCGAGCTTGCCTCTTTCCTCATCATCCTCAAGCCAGTCCGTCTCCGGATCAAACGTCATTTTTTCAGGGATGTCCTGCTGCTCCTCGTCCTCCTCACCGTCCGAGGAGGCCACGATACCACTCGCTATCTTACCTTTCTTCTCGAGGGGATCAATTTTTGCGACATCCAGACGAACGACCTCCTCGACCGGTTCCTCTACAACCCGGAGCTCGTCCTTTCTTTTCTCACTAGACTCTTCTGCCATACTCCTAAAAGGAAACTTGGATGCAAATGGAGGTCGACGCAACTCCAGATCCCCCCTAGACCCTTTTCAGCAATCGATCGCGTGAAGCCCAAAATCCTCATCCTCACTGCCAGCTTTGGCGACGGGCACAACAGCGCCGCCCGACACCTCGCCGAGGCCCTCCGGCCGGATGCCGACGTTTTGGTAGCCGACCCCTGCCATCTCGGCAACCCGCGTATCAACCGCTTTCTCTGCCGGACCTATCGTGAAATCACGACCTACACTCCGATCATTTGGGCGTGGATGTATCGTTCCACCGATCAGCAGGACTTCTCCCGCCCCCTCCCCTTCATTGACAAAACCGAAGACGCCGTCGCTGACCTTCTTGACCAATTCAAGCCCGACCTCGTCGTCAACACCTACCCGATCTACCCCTACATGGTTGAGCGACAGTTTGTAGGCCGCCGCCGCGTTCCTGTCGTCACCGTGGTAACCGACTCCATCGAGATCAACGCCGCCTGGACCCGATCTCCCAGCGATCATTTCCTCATCACCGACCAACACACCCGGGAAGGGCTCATTACCCAAAAGATTCCTGCCGAAAAAATTCAGGTCATCGGCTTTCCCGTGAGCCCTCGCTTCGAAGAACTCCCCAAAATTACCCCGGACGATTCCCTCGACCCCTTCCGCATCCTCTTCTTCCCGACCGCACGCTCTCCTCACGTCAACGACATCATCCGTGCCGCCCTCGCCCACGACACTAGAATCACCGTGGTTCTTGGGCGAAATCTTCGCCGCCTTTACCGCAAGGTCCATCAGCTCAAGCAATCTTTCCCCGGTCGCATTCGGATCAAAGGCTGGACCCGCAAAGTCCCCGAACTCCTTTCCTCACACCACCTCATCATCGGCAAAGCCGGTGGAGCCACCGTTCACGAAGCCATCGCGGCCCAATGCCCCATGCTCGTCCACCACATCGTCCCCGGGCAGGAGGAAGGGAATATCGAACTTCTCGACCGCTTCCAAACGGGCTCGCTTGCCACATCAGCACCTGCCATCAAGCAAGCCATCGGAGATCTCCTCGCCGACAACGCCAAGCTCTGGCGGGAGCAAAAAAGACGCCTCACTCAGCACGCACGCCCCGCAGCCGCCCGCGAGGCCGCCGCCTTCATTCTGGCCACCGCCAACGCCCCACAACCCAAGCCTTAAATGACCTTCCTCTTCGATATCGGCAACGTCCTCCTCAAGCTCCACTTCCACCGCTTTCACCAAGCCATCCTCGGAGAGCCCGATGCCCCTCTCCCCGATGCCCTCGCCCTTCTTAAGGACCCCTACGAAACCGGAGCCCTCACCGATCAGGAGTTCGTCTCGCAATCCCTCGAAATCCTCCAGTCCGACCTTGATGCCCCACAGTTCATTGCGGCATGGGAAAACATCTTCAGCCTCAATGAGCCCATGTGGCAAGTCGTCCCTGTCTCTTATACACATCTCCGAGCCCACGAGACCGAGGCTGATCTCG
>CAJXVQ010000646.1 GCA_913060685.1 uncultured Verrucomicrobiales bacterium | reverse complement strand
CTACACAGAGTAGATCGTCGGCAGCGTCAGATGTGTATAAGAGACAGCTTTGAAGTAGGCCCCGTTTACGGCGAGGCGGAAATCACCCCAGCCGTTGACTTCACCAATCTCAAAAACGTCTTCGTCATTACCGATTCAACCGGTGATTAAGACCAAGACATGTTTCTTTACTCCATCAGCCTGATCGGACTTCTTCTCCTCAGCTGCATTGTGCAGCAGTTTATCCCTCCGCTATCCGGCTGGTATGACGCTCGCTTTCTGATCTTGCCTCTCTTGGTCCTTTGCGGTTCGGTTACGGTCTCCACCGGCATCATGCTCATTCTCGCCTTCCTCGGCGGTTTTCTCTGGGACGCACAGCAGATTCTTCTCATCTCCCAAGGCGATGAAATGGTTTACCATAACTCGCCCGATTCCCTAAAATTCGGCTACTCCATCATTCTCTACACCCTCATGGGCTTTCTCATGCAGGGCGTCCGCCCCCTCTTTCGGGAAGGGAAATGGTATCTCTCAGCCGCCCTTACCGGCGTAGCGATTTTTCTCTACCTCTTTGTCGAATACCTCCTCCGCGGCTTCATCATCGGAGAATTCAGCCTCGATGACGGGATGATGGAGCAAATTGGAGCAACCTCAGTTCTCACCATGATCCTCTCGCCCTTGATTTTCTGGATGCTCTTCAGAGTGGCAGACGTCTGTGGCCACACCATCCGCTACCAACACTAGCCAGAATCCCCCCATGGAACCCAAATATCGCTTCCGGCTTTACCTCCTCACCGCCCTCATCCTCACCGGTTGCGGAGCCCTCCTCTCACGTCTCTACGAATTCCAAATCGATCGGCGTGCGCAATTTGTGGCCAACATTCCGACCACACACACCGTTGAAATTAGAGAACCCGGTGTCCGAGGTCAAATTGTCGACCGTAACGGAGTCGTCCTCGCCCGGAATCGCCGCAGCTACGAAATTGTTTTCAACCTCGAGGACATCTACCACGGCTACAGAGAATACAAAAAGATCGAAGCCAAGAAGGAAGGGCAATCCAAAGAAGCCAAAAAAGATTTGGATGGCAAAAAGAAGTCCGACAAGCCGGACAAGGATGAAATCGTCAAAATCGTCCGCGAATGGGTCGTCCCAAAACTTGAATCGATCGGTCTCACCGGCGACCGCTTTACGAATAACATCAGATCCCACTACCTTCAACACGGAGGCCTGGTACCCTACCCTTACCGCCGTGATCTCACTCCCGAGCAATTTGCTCAAATTGCCGTTCGCTGCCATGAAATCCCCGGAGTTGAGGTCCGCGTCATGCCCCGCCGCGTCTATCCTTACGGAGCTCTCGCCGGGCACCTCCTCGGCTATGTCAAACAGTGGGCCCTCGGAGATATCCCCGAGGAATACCTTAATAAGAAAAATAAACACTACCAAGGAGATGTCGAGGGCGTTGCCGGAGTGGAATTTACAACCAATCAATACCTCAAAGGAGAAGGCGGAAAGCGTGTCCTGGTCCGCAATGAGAAAAACAAGGTCATCGCCACCGACGACTACCAACCTGCCCGCGAAGGCGCTGAAGTCCAACTCACCATCGACAGTCGAATTCAGTTTATCGTCGAAAACGTTCTCCGTCGCATCGGTCGGGGAGCTGCCGTTATCATCGATCCCAACACCGGAGAAGTCCTAGCGATGGCCTCGGCCCCAAACTTCGACCCGAATGATTTCATCCCGGGAATCACACAAGAGAGATACGCGGTCTACAATACCAATCGGGCCCACCCGCTGATCAACCGCGCCATTCGCCCCTTTATCCCGGGATCCACTTTTAAACTCCCCACCGCCATCGCCGCCGCCTTGAACCAGAGGATCGGACACGGACACAACTGCATCGGCTACAGTCAATACGGCAAACTGAAAATTCGCTGCTGGAAAACCTACGGACACGGCTTTCTTGGGATGAGTGAAGCCATTCAACGTTCCTGTAATCCCTTCTTTATGTCCCTCGCTGGCGACCTTCGCTCCAAGGCTATGGTTGACACTTTTGAGTTGGTCGGATTTGGCAAAAAATCCGGTATCCTCCTTCCCTCTGAAGAACCCGGTCTTCTTCCCGGAAGCGGTGCCTGGAAACGCAGATACCCCGGAGCATCAGTAACCCGGGCAACCCTCGCCCAGTTTGCAATTGGCCAGAGCCAATCTCTTGCGACTCCTCTGCAAGTATGCTCCATCGCCGCAACCATCGCGAACGGCGGCAAATACTATCAGCCTCGTATCGTGCGGCGCGTCCTCGGCAAAAACCTCGCCGGAGAAACCGAAGTCCTCAAGGAAAACATCCCCATCGTCAAAGCGAACCTCCTCGACGAAGGCATGACAGAATCGCAAATGGACGTCATTCGCAAGGGCATGTGGAAGGCCGTCAACGAGCAAGGAGGCACCGCCAATAAAGTCGCGCTTGAGGATGTCTTCATCGCCGCCAAAACGGGCACCGCCCAGAGAAGCAAGACAAATATGGAGCATACCCACAACGCTTGGACCACCTCCTTCGCCCCCTTTGATAAACCCCGTTATGCCCTCTGCGTCATGGTGGTCAATGGCAAGAGCGGCGGCGCAATCGCCGGAGTCCTTTCCCAACGCATCTATCGGGAGATCTTCAACATGGAGGCCGGACTCAACACCCGCATCTCTAAAATGGAACCCTACGCCGGCAACTTTGAACCTTACGAGTCAATCGAGTTCCCGGAAGGCGAGATTTTCTCAATCAACAACAGCGATGAAGGAGAGACGGGGGATGAAATCGATGACGCTCTCATTCCAGAGGATCATCCCATTCAGGTGATCCCCAATAAGACTCCCCTCCCTTCCATCGCCCCCACACCGGATAAACCGACCACCGGGCAGAACCCGGAATAATTTTCAAACTCAATAGAAACTCAATCATATGATCCAAAGAATCAAAAACGCGCTTGGCCTGACCAGTGTTGACCCCCGAGAGGGCCGCACGATCATTGTCAATGCTGAAACTCTCGAACGCCGCACCGCCCTCATGGAAGATGGCGTGCTTGAAGAATACAACGTGGAACGCGACGGCGATGATAACATCGTTGGCGGTATCTTTAAGGGCCGCGTCAAAAATATCGAACAGGGGCTCAAGGCGATGTTCGTCGATATTGGCCTCGATAAAAACGCTTTTCTTCACTTTTGGGACGCCATTCCAGCCGCCCTCGATGGTGGACTTGAAGAAATCCGGAGAGAAGGACGCCCCCAAAAGAAGCAAAAGAAAATTACCTCCAAGGATATTCCAAGCATCTATCCCGTCGGATCGGAAATCATGATCCAGGTCTCCAAAGGAGCCATCGGAAACAAGGGCCCTCGTGTCACCACCAACATCTCACTCGCCGGACGTTACCTTGTCCTCATGCCCTACTCAGAGCAGTTCGGGATCTCTCGCCGCATTGATGATCCCAAGGAGCGCCAACGCCTCCGCAAGATCATGCAGCGCATGAGTGTCCCGGAGGGCATGGGCATTATCATGCGAACGGTCGCCATCGGCACCCGCGCCCGACACTTCGTCCGTGACCTCGCCATGCTTCTCGAACAATGGGATGACGTCGAAAACTGTCTCTTATACACATCTGACGCTGCCGACGATCTACTCTGTGTAGA
>CAJXVQ010000645.1 GCA_913060685.1 uncultured Verrucomicrobiales bacterium | reverse complement strand
GCCTCGGTCTCGTGGGCTCGGAGATGTGTATAAGAGACAGCCATCAATACCGTGCGATCCTTTTCGTTATGATTTTTATGTTTATAGGTTTCGTCCCAGGCCTTGAACTCCTCGACGCCGGCCATCGCCGGGTGTTTCCCATCGACCACCTTGGCGGTGAACGTGCCGGTCTTGTGGCTATCGAAGCGGCCGCCCACCAGCTTGTCGAATTCCGGCTCGTTGCCGAAGCACCAGCTCGCACAATGCACCGGCACGAAACCTCCGCCGTTCTCGACGTATCCCTTCAAGTTCTTCCACTGCCCGGGCGTGATCTCCCCATGGTTCGCATACAGCAGGACCGCGTCGAACTTGCTGAGATACGCTGCGTCACCGAGCGCCTCCTCAACATTGGTGACATAATCAAAGTAGATGGCATCCCGCCCAAGCCCCTTGGACAACATCGGGTAGAACTTGTTGCTGTTGTGGTGCTCGCTCTCGTGGCCGAGAAACAGCACGCGAATCGCGCCCGCTTTCGGCTCGGGTTTAACTTTAGGCCCGGCAAAAACCGACAGCACGACAGAGACGGCGGCAACAGCAATCAGCGAGATAGGAAGAGTTCGAATTTTCATAGAGTGTTCCTTGATGTAGGAGATTCATGGTTGGATCTTCGTGCGGCATTTCCATTGTCAATCGTGGCGAATGCAGGAGCCAACTCATTGGCTAAATGGTCGATGATTCCGGCAACTGCACCGAGGCGCTTATTCCCCTGCGACTGGAGAATCCGACAATCTTTGAACGAAGGCGAAAGAGTTCGTTTCTTCGCCTGCCTCATCACACGTTTGAAAATCGCCGGGTCGGAATTCATGAGCTTCCCATGAAGAAGGAGCGTTGCAGGGTTGAAAATGTTGATCACCATCGCGACCGCAATCGCGAGATAATCGACGGTCTGCTCAATCACTTTTTCAGTGCCATTCACAGTGAGTGCCGCGAGCGCTTCCTGAACCCCAACCTTGCGGCCGAGCTCTTTCGAAATCAGCCGGGCAAAGGCGGTGTCGGTGGCGACGGTTTCGAGGCAACCGCGATTTCCGCAGCCGCATCGTTGCCCGTCAGGAACGACCGTAATGTGCCCCAACTCACCCGCCATGCCACTGTTGCCGGTGAGAAGGTGGCCTCCGCTCACGATGCCAAGCCCCAGCCCCGTGCTGACATCGAGCATCGCGAAATCATTCATTCCCCGGGCCGCCCCATACATGCGTTCGCCAACACAAAGAGCATGGGATTCCTGCAATGCGATGCATTGAATGCCGATTTCAATGGAGAGATCAGAGGCGAGTCGTTGTCCGTCCAATAGGTGGAGGTTCGGCGACATCACCGTTTCTCCAACCCGGGAGTTGAGGAGCCCTGGAACACTGAGACCAACTCCTCGAAACCGTTCGCTCAGATCATCCTTCACCTGCCCGGTGATCTCACCTAGCCCATTGATCACGGCCTGGAGGAGGTCGTCATAGGATTTGGGAGTGCGAAAGGAAATGGATTGCTCCTTTGATACGGCGCCGTCGAGTCGGGCCCTTCCGACCCAACAGGTATCGGCATCAATGACAACTCCGAGCACATTGGCCTTATGCTCCGACAGTTGCAGCAACTTCCCCGGACGACCGAACCCGGCTTCCGACGCTTCCGTTTCCTCCAGAAATCCGTTTCGAATCAGAGAGACCACCGCCTTCGAAACCGTCGGCGCGCTCATCCCGCTGCCCCGGGCCATCACAGCCCTCGAGGCGGGCCCATTCCGCTGCACGAACTCCAGGACACGGCGTTCGTTGATCTTAGAAAGCAACTCAGAAGCTACCGGGGAAACAGTCATTGACCACTCTTCATAAGACCCTCTTACTAAGCGTCAATTAGAAAGTGATATTGCACCCAAATGGCAAATCCCTTGATCCTCTCAAGAGTCGCGCCACAGGGCCGATCTTACCTTTCCCCTCACAACAATTCCCCCTGATAGCCAGAACCTGTGCCAGCAAACATCCCTTTCATGAAAATTCGCCTCCTGCTCATCGGCATCGTATTTCTCATCCTTGGGATTGCCGTCGCCGCAAAACCTCCCAACGCTTTCATTATCGTCGCCGATGACTGCACCTTCAGCGACCTCCCGATCAATGGCTGCGAAAATGCCCGGACTCCCCATATCGACGCCCTCGCCAGGCAAAGCCTCCTCTTTGATCGCGCCTATCTCGTTATGGCGATGTGCTCACCGTGTCGTTCCGAATCCTACAATGGACGCTACCCGCATCGTAACGGCTGTGCCTGGAATCATGGCACCTGCCGCTGCGAGGATCAAAAGGCCAGATGGATGACGGCGCCATCCGGGGCCCCTTCTTGATGCAGTGAAAGGGTAAGATTCCTTCGGGAAAGGTCTCCGACAAAACCGTCTCTTCCTTCGAAATCTATGCGACCACGGCGGCCAACAGCACCGAAGTCACCGTAGCCAAACAGGTCGAAGGAGTAGATCCAATCCCCTTTTATACTGGAGAAATTTCAAGCACGCCGCACAAAACACTCTTCTGGCGTCAGGGCGGCTAGACTGCGATACGCCACAGCAACTGGAAGCTGGTGCGGATGGGAAAACGACTCTTAGTGGGTCAGGCAAAGTGGGAACTCTACGATCTCTCAAAAGATATCTCCGAAGAAACCTACCTAGCAGAAGCGAATCCGGAAAAGCTGGTTGAACTGATTGCTATCTGGGAAAAGATGAATGGCGAAATGAGTGAGCCGCTGTTTTGAGATCACCTATCCCGGTCTTGCCCCCGGCCAGGCAGCAGCAGAAAACAATCTCTTGCAGGCAAGTTGGCGATCCGAAAGACAACGCCTCTTGGCTCCGGAATTCATAAACCTTCAAAGCGCTGAGATTTTTCATTCAAGTAACGAGCTCTTTGGCATCGCCACCACAGCATAGGTTCAGGATCCCGAACGCATTTTTCCGGGAAGGCATAAGACCGACACGGAAATTCAGGCCCTGATCCCGAACGACGGTAAAAGCTGGGAAGTTCTGGCCAGTCTGCCACTGGACAAATTTCCTGATAAGCTCCTGCACTGCGCATCGGAAAAACCAGCAGCGACGGACGAGCATTCTTACCGTGTTGCACCGAGATGTCCACTTGACAGCACATCACTCTGATCGGCACTATAATGACCCCATATGAACATCAGCAAATTAATACCGCTCATTACATTGATCGGCGCATCCTGCGCCCTCCTGAACTCCTGTGTCGTCGAGACCGGCCCGAACGGAGAACTGAGATACGACCCGGTGTCCTACGCTCCAGCCAACAACTACGGCGCCAACCAGCAGGCGGCATACCGCTCGGGCTACAATTATGGTCGCAACGACGCAAGCACCGGACGGTCTCGGGACTTCAACCGCTACTCCTACAAGTATACTCCAAGCACAAAGGACAAATTCGTGGAAGGTTATCGCACCAGCTACAACAACTACAGCCGCTACAACGTTCATGGTGACCATCCGCAGGGGTATGGGCGCATGACAGCTTCAGTCGGCCAGAGCCAGATCCAGATCCTGCAGAACGGCCGGACCATCTCCACCCTCCGGACCGCATCACCCAATATCTGTCTCTTATACACATCTCCGAGCCCACGAGACCGAGGCTGATCT
>CAJXVQ010000644.1 GCA_913060685.1 uncultured Verrucomicrobiales bacterium | reverse complement strand
TCTACACAGAGTAGATCGTCGGCAGCGTCAGATGTGTATAAGAGACAGATATGGGTTACGGTGATGTTCAGGTTTTAAATGAGGAGTCCAGGATTACGACGCCGCATCTCAATAAGCTGGCAAAGGGTGGGGCGATCTTCACGGATGCCCATAGCGGGTCGGCGGTTTGTACTCCAACTCGGTATGGGTTGCTGACAGGTCGCTATTGTTGGAGGTCCCGCTTAAAGCGCGGGGTTTTGTTTCCGCCGAAAGACAAACCCCTGATTGAAAATGAGCGGGTGACGATTGCCAATTTTCTGAAGTCGCAGGGGTATCGGACCGGCATGGTGGGGAAGTGGCATCTCGGGATCGAGTGGGCGCGTGATGAGAAGGGGAATGCGGTCTTCGATGCCCCTTTCACAAATGGGCCGATTGAGAAGGGCTTTGATGAGTGGTATGGGGTGGCGGCTTCGTTGGACATGGTGCCTTATGTCATGCTGCGGAATCACCAGGCGGTGGCAAAGACGACCGAAGTTCAGAAGGCGATGGGTTTTCCTAAGTATATCCGGAAGGGACCGAAGGATCCAAATTTCGATCCGGCGGATGCCCTCGATTTGTTTGCGAAAGAGGCGGGTGCGTTCATCAATCGGAAGGATGAGAAGCCGTTCTTTTTGTATCTGCCACTGACGGGGCCGCATAAGCCGGTTTGGCCACATGAGCGCTTTGTGGGGAAGACCGAGTTGGGTCCTTATGGGGATTTTGTGCATCAGGTGGATGCGACAGTGGGAATGGTTTTGAAGGCCCTGGAGGAGTCGGGCAAGGCGGAGAACACCCTCGTGATTTTCACCTCGGACAATGGATCCTTCATGTATCGCCGGGGAGAAAAGGAGGGGCACCATCTTTCGGACCAAAAGGATCAGGGATATCGCCCGAAGGATCACACCGCGAACTTCCACTGGCGGGGGACGAAAGCGGATGTTTGGGAAGGCGGCCATCGGGTTCCGTTCTTTGTCCGTTGGCCGGAGAAGATTAAGGCGGGAGGGAAAGTTGCCGATGTAGTTTGCCTGACGGATATCCTGGCGACGGTGGCGGATGCGATTGGGGAAGAGCTTCCCGAAGAAGCGGGCGAGGATAGTTATAGTTTTCTATCCCGGTTGGTAAAAGAGCGGGAGGAGAGCAAGCGCCCGGGGGTGATCAATCACTCGGCGTCGGGAATGTTTGCGATTCGCAGAGGTCCATGGAAGTTGGTTTTGGGCAATGGCTCGGGTGGTCGGGAGCAACCGAAGGGGAAGGCCTTCGAGAAGCCGTATGAGCTCTACCATCTCGGAGATGACCCGGGGGAGTCCCGCAATTCCATCGAAAAGGAAGCTGGGATTGCCAAGGAGTTGGAGGCGGAGTTCGAAAAGATCGCGGGGGAGGATCTGTAGGGAGAGTAAGATGTCGTTCCAGGAAGCGGAGATTTATTTTGCCGCAGGCTCCGTGGAGGCGGTGATCTTGGCCAGCGCTTCCTCGATCTTGGGATTGACCTCGTGTTTGAGGGCTTCCGCTGCCATTTTGAGGGCGTTCTTGATGGCGAGGGCGGACGACCCACCGTGGGAGATGATGACGACGCCATTCACTCCGAGGAGGGGGCTGCCGCCATAAGATTCGTAGTTGGTGCGATCCTTGACCGCTTTGAAAGCACCCTTTCCGAGGAGGGCTCCGGCGATACGAACCGGGTTCTTTTTGAATTCTTCCTTCATCCACTTGGACATCGCCTTGGCAGTCGCTTCGCAGCTTTTGAGGACGATGTTGCCAGTGAAGCCGTCGCAGAGGCAGACATCGAGCCGGGTTTGGAAGAGGTCGTGACCTTCGACGTTGCCACGGAGGGTGAAGGGGGCGTTGCCAGATTCGACGTGGTGCTTCAGGAGAACCATGGTCTCTTTTGTGAACGCGGTGCCTTTCTCTTCTTCCTCACCGTTCGACATGACGCCGACGTGTGGGTCGCTCACCTTGAGAACTTCGCGGGCGTAAACGCTGCCCATGATGGCGTATCCGAGAAGGTGGAGTGGCTTGGCCTCGGGATTGGCCCCGGCGTCGAGGAGGTTGCACACGCCGAATTCATTGGGCATGGGCGAGGCGATACCGGCGCGTGGAACTCCCTTGAGAAGGCGTAGCTTCACGGTGGCAGCAGCCACCGCGGCTCCGGTGTTGCCCGCGGAGACGAGGGCCTGGGCCTCGCCATTTTTGACAAGGTCGGCTGCGACTGAGATGGATGAGTTTTTCTTGCGCCGGAGAGTCTTCACTCCTGATTCCTCCATCCCGACGACTTCGGTGGCATCGACAAAAGTGGCGCGTGGATCGGTGAGTCCACATTCTTGGGCGGCTTTCTTGAGCTGCTCAATCGGGCCGGTCAAGATGATGGACTTGATCTCGGAGTTTTCGGCGAGGAGGTCGCGAGCTCCTTCGAGGTTGACCAATGGGGCGTGGTCTCCGCCCATGGCATCGAGTGCAATATTCATCACGGTAAAAAGCGCGGAGGATTCCCCCGCGCTCGTTGAGTGTAGAAATTTCTTTCAGGGAAGGAAACCTTAAACAAGGTCGACTTCAACAACCTGACGCTCGCGGTAAGTTCCGCAAGAAGGGCAGGCAATGTGTCCGGGAACGTTGGAACCGCACTCAGGACAAGTCTTGAGGAGAGGCTTGCGCCAGCGGTTGGCTCCGCGACGGAGTTTCTGCTTGTGCTTGGAGGTGCGACGTTTTGGTGAGGCCATGAGTCTTGTAAGTTAAGAGTTAATCTTGAGAGTCGAGAGCGTCGAGAGCACCCCATGGGTTGGGCTTTTCTTGCGCGGAGGCGTTGTCTACACCATCCTCCGCCGGTTTGTCTACTGCTAAATACTTCGGATTTATTTCACATTTCATCGGAGTGTCGCCCTCTTCGCAGCGGGGGTTGGTGGGGAGTTCCAGGAGAATTTCCTCCCGGATCTGGGGTCCGGGATCAACGATGCCATCTTCTCCAAGCTCAATACTGACTGCGACAGAGGGCATGGAGATGGTCTGGTGAAAGGGGTGGAGGCTGCGCATGCAGGTCAGTTCGAAGGTGGCTTCAATGCTGCCGGTGAGAAGGAGCTCGGAGTCAAAGCGTTGGGCAAAAAGGGAGTAGCGGAGCGGGCTGACGCTCAAAATGTCGCTGTCCTGGAGTTCGAAGACTTCGGGCGAAATTTCACCTTCAAAGTGCTGGCCTTCATCGGGTAGATTGGCGAGGTCGATGTTCATGAGGAGAATTGTAGGTTGAAATGATGGCTTTGTATCGTGAAAATAGCCTTGTGGAGAAAATTCCGACTGAAGTCTTGCTGGGAGCCTACGTGGAAGGTGTCTTTCCGATGTCGGAGGATGGCGAGATTTATTGGTTCCAGCCGAAGGAAAGGGGAATCATCCCGCTTGATGAGCGATTTCATGTTCCGCATGGATTGAAAAGGGCGATGAAAAAACGACCCTTTGAGGTTCGGTTTGATACCGCGTTCCGGGAGGTGATGGACGGGTGCAGTGATCGTGAGGAGACGTGGATTGATCCGGTCATCAAGGAAAGCTACTGTGAACTTTTTGATCAGGGGTTTGCCCATTCGGTGGAGTGCTGGGACGAGGAGCTGTC
Source organism: uncultured Verrucomicrobiales bacterium (assembly GCA_913060685.1). Taxonomy (GTDB): domain Bacteria; phylum Verrucomicrobiota; class Verrucomicrobiia; order Verrucomicrobiales; family Akkermansiaceae; genus SW10. The sequence continues at coordinate 40 of CAJXVQ010000644.1, read as the reverse complement.
TCTTATACACATCTGACGCTGCCGACGATCTACTCTGTGT
>CAJXVQ010000643.1 GCA_913060685.1 uncultured Verrucomicrobiales bacterium | reverse complement strand
GAGATCAGCCTCGGTCTCGTGGGCTCGGAGATGTGTATAAGAGACAGGTCAAGCACCAAGTTCCAGCATATCGTTCCTCGTCGTCGGGATGGGGAGCATATCCAGATCATTTCGATCGCCAACTTCAAAGGGGGCGCCGGGAAGACGACAACGGCGATCCATCTGGCCCAAAAGCTTGCCCTTGATGGTTATCGAGTTCTGGCAATCGATCTCGACCCACAAGCCTCAATGACCACCATGTTCGGTTTCCGGCCGGAAATCGACTTTCCTGAGGCCGGAACGGTGTACGATGCTCTTCGGTACGAGGACCCTATCCCATTTAGAGACGTTGTGCGCAAAACGTATTTCCACAACCTCGATCTAGCCGCGGCCGGCTTGTTGCTCTCTGAGTTCGAGACCGAAACCGCACACGCCCTTCGAAACAATATCAGGCCGCCGTTCTATCAGCGGCTTGCCCTTTGCATTAATGAAGTCGAGACAGACTACGACATTGTCGTCATCGACTGCCCACCGCAACTCGGGTTTACCACACTATCGGCTTTGGTAGCGTCGACATCCCTAGTCGTCACTGTCATTCCAAGCATGCTTGACGTCGCCTCGATGGCCCAATTCCTGCAGCTCACATCCAGCCTCATGGCAACAATTGCTGATGTGGGCGCATCGCCCGACTGGGACTTCATGAGATTTCTAATCACTCGTTTCGAGCCCAATGACGGCCCCCAAACCCAGATGGCGGCATTCCTGCGGACCATGTTCACGGATGACGTTCTTACTCAGCCTTTCCTGAAATCCTCCGCAGTCTCTGACGCTGGGCTCACGCAACAGACACTGTTCGAGATCGCCAGAACGGATTTTCATCGCCAGACGTACGATCGGGCTATCGAGTCCATCAACGGGGTTGTGGCGGAAGTCGAAGGGCTCATCAAAACGGCATGGGGGCGTAAGTAATGGCCCGCAAAGTCACATTCGACATTCCCGAGGATGAAGAAAAGCAGCAGAGCTCGTCGATTTCTCCGACTCGAACCCAGTCACGAGCCCCTGCCCTTTCGGGAATGGCCCGTTCTCTTCAGGATGCGGCACAATCTTCAATTCAAGAAATCAGTACCGACCTTATTGATGATTCCGAGTTCCAAGATCGTCTGGCCCTGGATGACGAAGATGACATCAGGGAACTGGCTGAAAGCATTGACAAGCAGGGACAGCTTATCCCGATACTTCTGAGCCCCGAAGGGGGGCGGTACAGGATCATCTATGGGCGCAGGCGATTAGCGGCCCTTCGACTTATTGGAAAGCCCGCAAAGGCTCTCATCAGAGGCTTGGATGAGGATCAAGCGATTCTTGCACAAGGCCAAGAGAACAGCTTCCGAAAAGACCTCAGCTGGATCGAGAAAGCCCTGTTTGCACGTTCTCTCATAGAGTCCGGCAAGGATGAGGGACTGGTCTGTGACGCCCTCAACATCGATCAGAAAGCCAGGAAAGCCGGTGACAAGCTCACGGGACTTGCTCGCATGAAACAAGTCACTTCCTGTATTCCGACTGAACTCATCCAAAAGATCGGGGCGGCACCCGGGGTTGGACGGGATCGTTGGTATGCTGCCGCAAAGTCTTATGAGAGCCTTGGCTTCTCTGGAGATGAAAGGTTTCCGGCCGGAAACCGAGAATTCCATGATGCTCTCATGGAATCCAGAGGTTCAGGCAAGACCTCCGACGAACGCTTTGCGATCTTCGAAGGGCTCCTGAAACAGCACAAGCCCCCTGCCCCATCGGCAATCGAGACAAAACTCGGGATGGTGAAGGTCACCAAAAGAAACGTGATCATCACCGTGAAGAACGGAGATGACGGGCTTCATAAGTGGATCTCTGAGAATCCAGAGGCCGCTCTTCTCGCGTTGGCGAACGCGAAGGCCGCTGGTCCAGGGCAGATCATTACCCCAGAGAAAATGGAACCCATAGGTAACCCAGTCTCCGGCAGGGATCAGGATCTTGATGGTCCTGACATAGACGATAACGAAAACTGAGCAGAAAGGAGGACAGGCCAGAAAAGGAAAGACCCCCCGAAAGCAGTGCTTCCGAAGGGCCTCGATTAGCTTAGACACCTGATTGATACCCCGAAGCCGAATCGTTTTCAACACCGTTCGCGGTGAACGGGGAAGCTTTTTCAGCCGACATCATCATGAGACAGGTATTTTCTCACACACCCGCCTTGGCGGAACGATCTTCTGTACCCGGTACGAATCCGTACAGGGTCATCGAGCCGATCCGAGCGCTTCGCAAAGAACTCGGTCTGACACCAAATGACCTAGTAACACTGCAGGCCTTGATCAGCTTCATGCCGAAGAAGGCCGGACAAACAGCTACAATGACTATCGTCTTTCCCTCAAACGCATCATTGTCTGAGAGAACGAACGGCCTGAACGAGAGAACGATTCGACGGTGTATCGGACACCTCGTGGATGCCGGGCTGATCCAGCGCAGGGATAGCGCAACCCGCAAACGGTTCCCTCTTCGCTACGGTGGATTGATCAGAGATGCCTTTGGCTTCGATCTGCAGCCAATGTATGATCGGGAAAGAGAGCTCACCGAACACGCAGAACAGCTTGTGGACGATCAGGAAAAGCTACGGTCACTCAAGGCGGAGGCACTGGCTCTTCGTGTCGAGGCTTTGCGCCAAGCAAAGGATGTTGAGACTATCTCATTTCTCCAAAACGTACGAAACATCCTACGCCGTGCAACTCTCAAAGCCGACGAGATCATAGAGCTTATCAAGAGGCTGGCAGAGTTGGTCGGAGCGACCATCAGAGAGTTTCCGGCCGGAAACCATGATGCTCAGGAAACAATGCCCGACCAAATGTCCGGCGACGACGGACAAAATGTCCGGCACGTAGAACCCACAAGATTGAATATAAAAAAGGATAGAGCAGATGCGCACAGAACCTCTGGTTTTCAGGAGCGCCGAGATCCAACAATTATGGCTTGGACGGACCTGAAAAACGTATCGGACTTCTTCCCGCATGAACCAAGAGATCATCAATCAGTTCTCGAAATATTGGCCGATGTCGGAAAATTGCTAAGAATAGAACAAGGCAGGATCATGAAACACCTTAGAGACCGAGGTCCAGGGCAGCTCCTTATTGCACTCGACGAATTAATTTTGAGAGCCAGCACAGGACAGGTGAAAAACAACAACGCCTACCTCGACGCTATGATGAGGCAAGGAAACTGATACTCTTGCCACATAAACTCGACCGGCTGGTGAGTCTGCATAGCCATCGAAGATCAAGAGACAAATGCGGCACACTTCAAACCATACGATCATCAAGAAGAAGAATGTTGGTTTGAAGGTGAACCCAGATCACCCGCGTCAGGTGCAGGTCTGGGATGTGATCAACTTATCATGGAACAAGAAGCCATTCCAGGTTTGCTAGATGTTCACAGACGCCTCGGCCCAGGTGGCCAACCTTACCGCCGTCTTTGTCTGTGTTAATGCTTATAACGCTGAGGGTGGCACAATGCTGCTCGATTGGCTGGTGACGGATAAAGAAGCGACCCATACCAAACTACTCTCCGAGTATCAGGCCTTGGAAAAAGAGTACGCTAGACAAGATCTGTCTCTTATACACATCTCCGAGCCCACGAGACCGAGGCTGATCTC
>CAJXVQ010000642.1 GCA_913060685.1 uncultured Verrucomicrobiales bacterium | reverse complement strand
CAGCGTCAGATGTGTATAAGAGACAGGTCGGCGGGCGTAACCCCCAACCCATCGCCTCGCGTCAATGGGGATCCGGCTTCCTTCCTTCCCGCTTTCAAGGCGTCGAATTCAACTCCACCGGCGATCCCGTCCACTACGTCACCAATCCAAACGGCGTTGATAGGAAACATCAAAGCGCCCTCATCAAGACCATTCAACAACTTGATTCACAGCGTAACGAACTTGTCGACGATCCCGAGATTGCCACCCGGATCAGCGCCTATGAAATGGCCTTTCGTATGCAGGCCTCCGTCCCCGAACTCACCGATCTCTCCGGCGAATCCAAGAAAACCCTGGAGATGTATGGCGCGACTCCCGGCGATGGCTCGTATGCCTCCAACTGCCTTCTCGCCCGTCGCCTCATTGAAAAAGGCTCCCGCTTTGTCCAACTCTACCACCGCGGATGGGACCACCACGGCGGCCTCGATAAATACATGAAAATCTGCGCAGGCCACACCGACAAACCTACCTGGGCGCTCCTCACCGACCTCAAACAACGCGGCCTTCTCGAAGACACCCTCGTCGTCTGGGGCGGCGAATTTGGCCGCACGCCCATGTTTCAGGGGAAAGGCGGAGCCGGTCGTGACCACCACATCAAAGGATTCTCCATGTGGATGGCCGGAGGCGGCGTCAAACCCGGCCTCAGCTATGGTGAGACCGACGAACTCGGCTACAACGCGGTGAAGGACATCGTCCACGTCCGCGATTTCCACGCCACCCTCCTCCACCTCCTGGGAATCGACCACCACCGCTTTTCCAAAAAATTCCAGGGCCTCGACATGCGCCTCACCGGCGTCGAACCCGCTAAAGTCATCAAAGGAATCTTGGCCTGATTTCTCTCCGCGAACTTCTTAGCTCAGCGGGTTCAAGATTCGGCCGACGAATAGGATCACGCCACTTTTCTAATCCCGATTGAGATCGAAGTGCGGGCGGTAAGCTTTGATTCCACTCATTCCCGTGAAGTTTGCTTTCTGACGATCAATGGGACTTGATACTTCCCCTTGCGGGAACTCCGGAATATTGAAACTTCATTTCAAGAATCCCGAAGAAAGAGACTGAAAATCCTCTCGAAACCTTCCGTTCCGGGACAAAAAAAACCGGCCAGCACGGAGCTGGCCGGTTGAAAATAAAAATCCAGGCTACTTGCGGCGGCGGTCAAACAAAACCAATCCGCCCAAGCTAATGAGAACCAACGAAGATGGCTCGGGAACCACGGTCCCGCTCACTTCGATACCATTAATGTGAAGATTGCCGGTCGAGCCTTGGTTGACATGTCGAGGAGCGAAACGAATGCCTACCGAATCGGCTCCAGTGATCGCTTCTGTGAAGGTGAAAGTATTAAACGAAGGTCCGTTGCCAGAATTGGCATCGACCTGCACCGAGTCATAGAGTGAGTAGCCTCCACCATCCACGCTCACTTCAAAGGCCATCCCATCAACCGCTCCTCCGCCATTCCGCCACTGCGAGACCGAGATGGTTTCAACGTTTATGGTTCCTGCCAAAGATCCTGTAATGGTGAATTCAAGATAGTTTTCATTCGTCCCATCCCCGCCAAAGTCAAAATCACGAACATCGGCCTCTCCTGCGGCGGTCGTTGCGTTGATCACGACATTTAAATCCGCCGAAGGAGCCAGGTCGGTTGAAATGATGCCTGGAGCAGTATTTGCCTTCGAAGCATCCAAAATGGGATTGGGGGCAGGACCATTGAGAACCAAGCCACTGCCCTGTCCAGCACGCCAATCCAAGTCGCTAAAGTCCCAACTAACCAAGACAGCACCATGAATTGAACCGGTCCCGAGCGCCGCTACGATAAGCGGAAATATCTTTTTAGTAGTCATCGATTTATGGATTGCCAAAGATTTTTGATCGCCAAACGCTGAGCTTGGGAAATATCTCTGAATAAAGATGAGTTAAGGTGAAATCAGAATCATCGTCAAATCAAACGATTCATCAGGTGGATGAATGAAGCACCATTCATCCAAAAGAATGAGAACCTCCTCAAAGCTTCTTCAAGAAGTGCTTGATCGCCCCGGCCTCCAAAGAGCGCGCCGTTCCGGTCTTCGAAGCCAAATAAATCCCAAGCACCCTTCCCCGCCGATCGACAATGGGAGCACCCCGATGGCCTTTGCTTCCATCAAGAGCGAGACGGGAAGTTGGCTGCCGATTCCATTCATCCATCGCAACCATCACCGTACCAGGCACGGCTGAAGGCACGTTCCGCGTGCTCTCGGCAAAACCAAAAAGAGTCACTCCCAAGCCAGCCTTCAGATCGGCCCGGTCTGCCACGGGGAGAATCTCGTGTTCCTTATACTCAATTTTCAGGGCGGCGATATCGTGCCCGCCCGAGGAGCCCAAAACCTTTGCCGGAAACTTGCGACCGTCTTCCAAAACCACCGTGAGGCGATGAGGATTCCCTTCCTTGTCACGAAGACCTTCTTTGCACGTCATCAGAAATCCTCCCTGCCGGAAAAAGAAACCCGTTTGATGACCTCCGGGAGTGATAACCCGAACACATGCCGGGGCGGTGTTACGCTCCAATGCAGCAGCCCCAAGAGCCTGGTAGGATGCTGCAGTCAAAACCGGGTTCGCCTTGGCAAGCTCCGCAGCCCGGCCATCCTCTCCCAGCCTTTCCCAAAGATTGATTGCCGATCCCGGGTATCCCTCTTCGACAAGGCGACCCGCCATCTTGGCCCCCACTCGAAAACGCCCCAGGCTACTCCCGGCGAGGCGATAAAAATCGTAGGCCAACTCAAGATCACCCGCGTCTGCAGCATGAGATGCCAAGGTCAACCACCGGTCCTTCCCGGCCATCCGCTCTCTTAAAAAGACGATTCGGGCTCTATCATAAGCCAGCCGTGGCCGATTCACCCATTGGGTTCTTTCCACTATAGCCACCAATAGTTCAGCCAGACCAAGAAGAGCTTGATCCTCTTTTGAGAAACGTAAATCACCGAGCATTTTCTCAAAGTCCATCACCTCCTCCATCCATTCCCCGGAGAGATCTTCCTGAGCGACAAAAGACTTTCGCCTCAGCCCTTTCGCATCACGAAACGCCTCCGAAGCCGCCAGTTTATTAATACGACCATGTACGTTCGGCTTAAGCCATTGACGCCCATTCTTCTCCAATTGCTTCGCCTTCACTTCCCGCTCATCAGCTTCTTTTTTCTCCTCAAGAATCTTATGCTCCTTGGTAAAGATCCGCTTGATACTTCGGTGAACCTTCTTCGCTAAAGTGACAGTCCGGGCATCTCCCTCGGCGATCATCAGGTCCAGTTCCCCCAGCACCGCTTTGGCATTCTCAATCTTCGGTTCCTTGAGCTTCGCAACCACCTCACCGAGTTCCGAGCCATTCAGGCAGGAAACAACCAGCAGGGTCAGGAAGAAGAAGCGAACGATTAGCATTTGAGCAACGTCGTAGATGTGCACTCGAATTCAAGAGATTTCAAGGTTAGGAATATCTCTTGTGATACCCTGCTTTTCGCGCTTGCCCATCACCTGCCCTCGGCGCACAACGTAAACAGATGTCTGGAATCACTAAAGTCGCGATTATCGGAGCCAGCGGATACACCGGCCTGGAGCCTGTCTCTTATACACATCTGACGCTGCCGACGATCTACTCT
>CAJXVQ010000641.1 GCA_913060685.1 uncultured Verrucomicrobiales bacterium | reverse complement strand
GTTGGATCGTTTTAAGAAGAGGTTTTGTGATATCAGCCTCTTTGTGAAGGAGCTGAAGGAGCGCTTTAGCCGCTGGTTTAACAAGCAAAACGGGCGGCGGGGGACTCTCTGGATGGACCGGTTTAAGAGCGTGTTGGTGGATGGCGAGGCCGCCTTGGCGACGATGGCGGCTTACATTGATCTGAATTCCGTCCGGGCAGGGATTGTCGATGATCCCATGCTCTATGAATGGAGCGGGTATGGGGAAGCGGTCGGTGGGAGTCGGCGGGCGCGGCGCGGGTTGTGCAAGGCGCTGAATCTCCCGCAGGATCTTTGGGAGTCGCGGGGTATGGCTCGGTATCGGCTGTTTTTGTATGATGAGGGCGTGGAGGTGGAACTCGAATCACAGTCTCTTGGGGAAGGGCGTAAAAGGAGTCGGGGGTTGAAGCTGGAGGCTCGCGCGAAGGTGGTCGAGGCGCGGGGTGAGGTGGGATCCCGGAACAATCTGCGAAAGCGGGTGGCGTCTTTTACTCAAGGCGTCGCAGTGGGTGGGGAGGAGTTTGTGAAGGGAGTGGCGGCTCGCTATCGAAAAACCTTGGCGCGAAAAAACGAGCGAAGACCTCGATCTCTGGACGGCGGGGAAGATGGAATTTTTGTGATGAGGGAATAGCCTTCGGGGTGGTGACTCATGAGCGAGCCAAGCGGGTTGATTTCTTAAAGTGTCCTCCCCGTTGCCGTCTTCTCCCGCAACGATGCCGAGGTCAACTACGTCTTGGTTGCGAAGTATTGGGGAGGAGCATGAGTAGCTATCTCAGAATAAAAAGACTGCACCATGGCATGAGACCCCAGATCAAGTTGACGTCAATGATGATGATGGTGGGTGTGGTGTGGGCCGGAGCATTCACTGACCGGCTGAACTCGGACCTCCTGACAACCCTCCAGCACAACGGGCACACCTACCATGTGTTTGATGACGCGATGACGTGGCAGCAGGCTCGCGACTTTGCCCGCGGAGTGACTTTCGGAGATCAAGCAGGTTATCTGACACAAATCGACAATGCCGCCATCTATAGCCTGTTGCTCGCACATGATGGGTTCTTCGAAAAGACCGCCTCTGATGGCGGAGGGGCGCGCTACGTGTGGATTGGTGCAAGTGATCTCACTGTCGAGGGTGATTGGAGATTGGCGCGTGATCTTGCGTTTAAAGGGATAGAAAAATAAAGGAGAATGCGCTTGCCGTTGCGCTCGGATGCGGGGTTCCTCCTTCGCGCGGGGCTTCCTTCTACGCTCTTCAGGCTACGGCGGACGAGACGGCGGACAAGAGGGTGGGCCTATGCGACACGCGAAGTGGTTGAAACCGAATTCAGAAGGGGTGAGGTGGGGTTGGAGCACGCAAGGGAAATCAACTTCAGCGAAGCGGGCCTCCGAGCAGTGCATGGGCGGTAGCTTGGATGATGTCGTGGACATGCCCCGCCTTTTAGCAGATCTCGCCGTCACGAGGTAGGGGCCCAATTTTATGACGCTTACAAAAAACGGCAAAAAATGCCCGTTGTTTTAGGCATGATGGAGCACCAATCATCAGAAGCGACCGCGCCTTTTACTCACTGTTGCGGATCCCGGCGGACGTGATAGAACCGACTCTCTGAAGACGGAGAGCTATCGTCCAAGTATTCGCTGGTGTCGCCGGTCGAGAGGATGGAGCCACCGACTTGTGACCAAGTCATTAGATCCTCACTAGTCCACAAGGAGTAGGTCGCACCATCGATTGACTCCCATCGGATGAGGTTGCCGTCTTCATCTTTGACGATGTCGGTAATACTGAAGGTCAGTGGCTCGGCAGTGGTGTGTTCGACCGCAAAATTTGAGACCCGAATCGTACCTTGATCGAAGGTTGAATCATTGTCATCCTGATCGAAGGGATCATCTTCGTGAAGCATGATTCCAAAACCATTGAACTGGGAGACCTTCTGGTTCGCCCATATATCGCTGGTAGCAGCATCAGGCTGACCATCGATGACCCCCGTGGTTTCATCGTATGAAGCGAAGCTATAGGTGGAGGTTCCAAGGCTTGGATTCTCCGCCGCGGGACCGGCATTGCGATAGCTCCAGTCGATATTGCACGAGTGCTCGGCTTCGGAGATCCGCTCGATGCGGAGCTGGAAGTTGTGAACGTAGCCCACTTCGGCCAACGGCTTTCCTGGGTTCGATGCTTGCGTGCCTCGTGAATTCCCACCTGATCCCATTCCGGTAATGTTAGCCGGATCGAAGGCCGCCGAGTTTGGGGTAACAAACCCGTCAATGCGAAATTTAATGAAGTCACCGACAGCTTCCCGGTCTGAATTCGGACCGAGGTGGATCAAGGGGAGCAATTCGTAATTGGTCGAGGTGTCGAAAAGGCTGAAGTGGACGTCCCCCCGATTACTTTCAAGAATAGGAGTCAGCAATTCGAGATCGAAGCTGACTTCAACGGCATCACCAATTTTGGTCATGTCGAGATCTTCGAAAACCTGGTAGACGCGCGGTCGGACTGCATTTCCTTCCAGGAAAGCCCCTCCGTTGTCTGGATCCGGAATGGACTTACGAATATCCGCAATCGTAACATCGAAACCACTGGCCGACTGATTGGAAATCGAAGAATTTCCTTCTGGGTCAAAAAAGTTCCACTCGTCAGCAAGAGAAACGGGACGAGCAAAGGCGCATTGCAACGAGAAGCCACAGACAAAAAAGAATGTTGTTTTAAGAAGGTTCATTGAAATTAATCTGAGGATACGATATCAAGAAATCAATATAATGCCAGATCACAAGTCGAATTTTGGATTAAGAAAAACGCGTGAATGATAGTAAGCGACTTCGTTCATAGGGACCGTTTAAAGCGTTTAAAATAGGATAAATATGCCAAGCATACAATAGATTTTAGACGATAACCAGTAGGCTTGGTAGGGTGTTCGCATGATTCCCAAATACCCGCAAAATAAATCCTCCAGACCAAAGAAGGAGTGTACTCCGCTTGAGCTGGCGGAGATGAAAACCGGGAAATATTTGGGGCAGATCCATCGGCCGAGGGGCTTTGCGAGTCGGCGGCGGATCAAGCCGGAGAGGGGTTCAACTTAGTTTCTAGGCACTCATCCGCGCCTAGTTTCGCGGACGGTGAACGGGGCGTTTCTCTTTGGCCCGACTGAGAAGGAGGCCTTTCGGCGGATGATGTGGCGGGTGGCGAAGTTCTCGGGCGTGGAGATTTTTACTTATGTGGTGATGGATAATCACTTTCACATTCTCTTGAAGGTGCCTGAGAAGGCGAAGTGGTTGAGGCGCTTTGAACAGAAGTCGGGCGAGGCCGCGGGGGCAGGGGAGGCACGGCTGTTGACTCATCTTTCGACGGTGTATTCGAAGGCCTTTCTTCAGCAGCTTCGCAATGAGCTGAAGAGTTTTCGGGAGAGGGGAATGGACGAGGCGGCGGAGAAGGTGCTGCAGCGTTTTAAGGATCGTTTTTGTGATGTGAGTCCTTTTGTGAAGGAGCTGAAGGAGAGATTTAGCCGTTGGTGTAATAAGCAGAATGCGCGGCGTGGGACTCTCTGGATGGATCACTTTAAGAGCGTGTGCGTCGATGGCGAGGCGGCCTTGGCGACGATGGCGGCTTATATAGATTTGAATCCCGTGCGGGCAGGAATTGTCGATGATCCCATGCTC
>CAJXVQ010000640.1 GCA_913060685.1 uncultured Verrucomicrobiales bacterium | reverse complement strand
GGCAGCGTCAGATGTGTATAAGAGACAGGCCCGCGAGCGTGAACTTAAGCGCCAACGCGAAATTGCCCGCAAACGCATCGAGGAGAAACGCCGCCAAAAGCTCGCCGCCCAAAAAATCGAAACCGCCCGTAAAAAAGCTGCCACTGCCGCTAAAGCCCGCGCCGCTTCCGCCAAACGCATCGTCAGCAAACCTTCCGCCATCAGCCGCCCCCAGCCAAAGTATCCCTCGTCCGCCCGTCGCGCCGGCCACCAGGGCACGACCACCCTCACCTTCACCGTCGGAACCTCCGGCAAAGTCACCTCGGTCCGCGTCGCCAGATCCAGCGGCCACGCCACCCTCGACAACGCCGCCCTCGCCGCCATCCGCCGTTGGCGCTTCAAACCCGCACGCAACGCCCTCGGCCAAGCCGCCAGCTACAGCTACACCCTTCCGATCCCCTTCGTTCTGAGATAAGTGCAAAACCATTCACCCTCAACCAGGCTCCGCGTCTTCCGAGTATTCCGCGGTTCTGAAAACTCACCACCCAAGCCCCCCAACCATTCGTGAAAATTCGTGTAGATCTGTGGTTCACCTCTTCCCGTTGAATTTCAACCTTCACCATTCACCTCTCACCATTCACAATTCCCCCCTCATGAGTTCTCTCAAAGTTCATAACGCAATGTGGCCCGGCCTTGTCGGGAAAGAAGAAGGCACCGACCACCCTCCCATCTCACTCGAGCGCATGCTCGAACTCACCGCCAACTCCGAAGTCAACGGCCAGAAATACGATGGCGTCGATTACTTCCTCTTCCATCCCCACACCGACCCCGACGCCTCCGAGGACGATTTGAAAAAAATCGCCGACCTCATCGCTTCCAAAAATCTCAAAGTCGGCACTCTCGTCGCCCCCATCTGGGAAGGCACCGTCGGCGGCTCCGCCTTCGGCTCGCAAACCGACCGCGACAACTTCGTCCTCGCCGTCGAAAAAGCCTGCCGCATCGCCAACATCTTCAAAGCCCACGGCGTCCGCGAATACGGAGCCATCCGCATCGACACCGCGGGGGGTGTCGAGGACTGGGCCAAGGACCCGGCCGGCAACACCGCCCTCGCCGCCGACACCATCAAGCGCGCCGCCGCTGTTGCCGCCGACAACGGCGAACGCCTCGCGATGGAAGGTGAAATTTGCTGGGGCGGCATCCACTCGTGGAAGGACGCCATTGACCTCCTCGAAGCGATCGGCCTCCCCGAAACCGTCGGATTCCAAAGCGACCTCGCCCACACCTATCTCTACCTCCTCGGCTACAACGCTCCCGAGCACGCCCTCGTCAAAGAAGGTCACACCGACGAAGAATTCTGGGCCGCCTACCGCCCCATGGTCGACAAACTCCGTCCCTGGACCATCGACTTCCACGTCGCCCAGAACGACGGCTCGATCCACGGCACCAGCGCTCACGACAAAACCGGTCGCCACTGCCCCGCCGACGACCCGAACGGCAAACTCGACATCGTCAAGTGCTCCTCCGAATGGCTCAAAGACCACGCCGACCGCAGGATCGAACACATCTGCTGGGACGGCTGCATGTTCTCAAACGAACTCCTCGAAGAGCAACAAACCTGGAACACCATCCTTGATACGATGTTGCAGGTCCGCGACGCCCAGTAAGGAGAGCAGGCGTAATATCCACACAATAAATGACCGTGAATGAAACCCTAAAAAACAACACCTCTATCAAACTGGGTTTCGTGCCCTCACACCTTAAGTTAGCGGATACCCACATTCCAGACGAGAAGGGTAAACTTCCTCGTGACGACATGGGAAAGTTGCTTTTACTAAAAGGTATTGTTGAGACCTGTGCATCCAGCCCTGTTCACATAGATGCTATTCAAATCATGTATTTTCCCGGAATATGTGATCATGATTCGCAAGAGCTGATCAATGGAGTTCTCGAGATTGGTTTAGAGCCGCAGCTCATCCTCATGGTTGGAGGGCCGGACCCGATGAACCCGGCAGACGAAGACGCAGCCACAGAACTCCTCCTCAACGGTGTTGAAGTTGCAAAAAGACATGGAATTAAACATATCGGCTCGACCTCTGTTGAAGCATGGATGGCCAGTCCACCACCTGCTGATGAAGCAGATTTCGAACGGAGAAAGCAGCAGATTATTAAACTTCACTGCCGGGTTTTTACGGAAGGAAAGATGGCCGAATCCTCAATCGAGAGTTGGCATCTCGAGTTTCTTCGTCCTGGCGAGATGAATACATTCACAAGCATCCCCTCTATTCAAAGTGTTGTGGCAGAGCTCAATAAAAAAGTGGGTCGCGCTTTTTTCAAGGTGTTAGTGGATGCGGCCCATTGTGGAGACGGGGATCTCACTCGTGAGGAAAACGCCCAATTAATTCATCAGTTGGCCGATGATGGACAATTCGAAATATTCCACGCCTCAGCACCAACGACAAGAGGCTGTGTCAGCTCAGACGACAATTGGATCAGCTCTTTGCTTGCGGCCTCTGCCTCTACCGGAGCTCTCAAATATGTCATCGTCGAAGTGTTCCACCATGCTGACCCTGCTCTGCAAGCACTCAGAGAGTATGACTCAAACCATGGCATCGACACTTCGTGTGGCAGGTCATACCAGGATATCGTCCATCATAACCTCACCGAGATTGTCCTGAGGTTAAATAACTTGAAAAACAGGGGACTCATCGACTCAGGGCCTTTGACTTGAAGTGAGGCAATCTGGCTTGCCATGCGGGATGAGTTTGACGGCCTCTCTTTCGTTGCGATAGTGGTTGAGCATGGCTCTGAGGTTGCGTTGTCCGTCGCAGAGGATGATTGCCAGCACCTCCGTCCTCCGTTCAATCGATTGGATCGTCCTTTGTCTCTACTTTGGTGGCATCATGGCCATGGGCTTCTACTCCTACCGCCGCACTCGCTCGGCAACGCTTTCGAAGCCTACGATGACCACATGGAGCGTATTGCCGGACCGGCCAAGAAACGTCAAACCGTGCCTGAGGGGACTTGGCACCATGCTCGACAATACCGTCATCGTTTACCTCACCCTCCCCGCATCAATCAAACAGACCGGCGCCATTCCTGAATGGATGGCCTGATGAGTTCACGCAATCGATTGCGAGAATCAAATTCGCTGTTCCAGAACGACGACTGATCGCGGAAATACGGATCATTTGGCCGTATAGGCGGATCATAGCCTTGTTATTTCCTCTTGGGAATGACGGTAGTCTTATTACCGGCAAGCTGCGCCCAGTTAAGCCTCATTTTTCATTTCATGCCCCATCATCACCTCTCATTCGCCATCGCCTCCTTGATGCTCGCCACGACCATGGCCAGCTCGGCTGCCCCTCCTGCTTCCGAATTCATCGTTCCGGTTCTTCAGGAATTGTGTGCGAGCTGCCACGGAGAAAAGAAGCAGAAGGGGAAACTCGCCCTCCACGATATCAACGTAAATATCGCAGGCGGCAAAGACATCGAGCGGTGGGAAAAAATCCTCGAGATGGTCAGCATCGGTGACATGCCTCCGGAAGACGAAACCCAGCCAACCAAGGAGCAGCGGGAAGTCCTGGTCGAGTGGATCAGCTCCGAACTGGAGAAAATCGGACGTGGCCCCACCGCTGTCCAGCGACAATTATAAATCGTCTTGGCGACAATTAAAAATCGGCGTTGGCG
>CAJXVQ010000639.1 GCA_913060685.1 uncultured Verrucomicrobiales bacterium | reverse complement strand
TCGTCGGCAGCGTCAGATGTGTATAAGAGACAGCCAGCCCCTTTTCACGCTCTCCATCCCATCGCAAAAATCTCTCAGCGCCCGGCTGATGGGCGAAGATCAGAATGCCCTCACCGCTGATGTCGTCAAACTGGGTGACGCCCATCGCGGCGAAATGATCTACCGCCGGAAAGCTCTCGCCTGCTCCAGTTGTCACGCCATCGGCTCAGCCGGATCGGCCATCGGGCCCAACCTCGTTGCGGTTGGTGCTGCCGCCTCTCCGAGTTACATGATCGAGTCCATCCTCAAGCCCAACGCCGCCATCGCCGAGCACTACGAGAACCGCATGTTCACCCTCAAAGACGGGTCCGTGCAAATCGGAGTCATCACCTTCAAGAGCAAAAAGGAGGTCGTGGTGCGTGATTCCGCGCAAGCTGGAAAGGAAGTTCGTATTCCTGCTAATACCATCCAGCGCGAGCAGGCAATGCCATCCCTCATGCCCGCCGGCCTGGCCGACCAACTGCAGAGCCGCCAGGAATTCCTCGATCTCGCAAAGTTCCTCTCCGTCCTCGGTCGCCCCGGCGACTTCGCCAACGACGAAAGCCCCGTCATCCGGAAGTGGCAGATCGCCACTGGAAGCGACACTCCTCCGGACGAAACCGCACCCTGGCTGCCCGCTTTTAGCAAAGTCGATGGCACCCTGCCCCCGGAAGATCTCACCGGAAACGAGGTCGTCTTCGTCAGAGGATACCTCAACGTCCTCGTCGCCGGGAAAGGAAGCCTCAAATTCAATTCGACCAAAGGCCTGCAACTCTGGCTCGACGACAAAGAAGTCAAAGACCCCGGCTCCGAACTCGATCTCATACTCGGCCGCCGCGCTCTCACCTTCCGGGTCGATCAGAAAGCCCGCCCAAGTGATACCGGACTCAGAGTCGAACTGGAAACGCCCACTGGCTCTCCCCTCAAATCCCAGCCCGAAGGCGGACAGTAAGTCGAGCGTTATCGCAGCTCCATAACGCCTCCGCAAAATGATGAAGTCGTTCGCGGCGGCGCGTCGAAATCGGGATATGCCCCCGCCTCGTTGATTTAAGACCTCACGAGGCCCGGCTCAATCGAACCACAACTTTACACTCTCCCACTCCACCTCGTTCCCCAATCCGGGCACGTAGAACCCGCGATAAATCTTCGGCCCCGTTTCATCGCGGATCACGTAGACGCCCTGATAGTCCAGCCTCGAGTCCACCGTCTCGAGGAAAGTCGCCGCCAAGACCGCATTCTCCGGAATCCCACGCTCGGCATATTCTCTGGCAGAAATCATCGTAAAGCTCCGCACCTCATCTTGAATGAGATGATCTGTCCCGTCGATTTCCGCAAACAAGGACATGCCGTCCTCTCCGTTCCAAGGGCTGAAAAACCGGACCCCGGAATCCCTCGCGACCCCGGCATCGTCTTGCCGATCCCCTCCCATCGGCTGACCACACGCATTCAGAAGAACTGCGAGGATCGTAAGATAGAGTTTCATGGGATTTGACACGGAAAGAGGCGGTGAGGACAGAGAACAGCCCACCATGTAAACGCTCCGGACCTCATCGCTTGTCTGGTCCATCTCTCACGGCAACCGGCAAGCGCTCGTTGAAAACACAAAAAAACGGTGAAGCGTAAAACCACTCCACCGTATTTTGAGTGATCCGAAGGAATCAGTTCATCGGAGCGAGTTGGATCGAGACCCGGCGATTCGCCTTCCGTCCTGCCTCCGAGCCATTACTGGCAATCGGGGCATCAGGCCCTCGGCCGCTCACCTGGAAGCGCTGGGCCGCAACCTTCTGGGTCCTTAAGAAATCAGCGACGCTTTTCGCGCGATTCTGCGAAAGACGGTAATTATAATTCTGCTCACCCACGTTATCGGTATGTCCGACAATCGCCACCTTGGTCTGATTATACTTGTTCAGGACCTTGGCCACCGACGTCAGCGTTGGGTAAAATTGACCGCTAATGCCAGCGCTACCGGTCGAGAAAGTAATGTCACCCGGCATGATCAGGCTGATGTTATTTCCAGAACGACTGATTCCGACACCCGTTCCCTCAAGCTCACGTCGCAGCTCGGCTTCCTGCTTATCCATGTAGCCTCCGATGCCTCCGCCCGCGAGAGCTCCGATTCCCGCACCAATCAGCGCCCGCTGTGCCCGCTCCGTGCTATCACCACCACTTAATGCTCCGATCCCGGCACCGATTAGGCCACCCACAACCGCTCCGCTCGTGGCTTTCGCGGTTTTGGTCTCACCGGTATAAGCGTCGGTCGTTTGGCAGGATGTAAAAGCAAGGCTTCCAATGGCAAGAAGTCCAACAATTCTCTTGGAGAGTTTCATGGAAGAAGATTACTCCGAAAATATCCTTAATCCACCTAAAATATCAATTCGCAACGCCCTAAAGACGGGCTTACCCTTCCCCCATCATGTCCAACGCCCTCCCAAACCCAATCGGTGATGTCTTTTTTCTCGAAAACTCCTTGATCGGAGAAGGACGAAAAGCCTCCCGAACGAGTCACCGCAAACGCATGATTCTCCCCGTCCAGCGCACTCAGGAAGCCAAGGTCCAACGCCTGCTCAACTTTCTCCAACCCGGCACCTATATCCGCCCTCACTGCCACCCGCTTCCTCATGCCACCGAGTCAGTCTGCCTCCTTGCCGGCCATCTCGAAGTCCTCATCTTTGATCCGGATGGCCAAATCATCGACCGCCATCATCTCACTTCGGCCCATCCTCTCATCGATCTCGAACCAGGAACCTGGCACGGCATGCTCGTCCATGAACCGGACACCATCATCTTCGAAGTCAAACAAGGCCCTTACAATCCGGATACCGACAAAGAATTCGCGACTTGGTCACCCTCCGAGGACTCCCCTGACGTCGCAAATTTCCTCGACAGCCTCCGAACCTAATACGGCAGATGCTTCCTCCGATTGGCAAGCCAGAGACACTGGTAAGGAGCCAGTGTGATCTCAGAAGCCTCCGCATCAAGCGAATCACCTGAGATCAAATCAAACCAATCCTCGGTTCCGATTAGGTTCATCGTCGCCACCGAAATCTTCTGTTCTTCACCCGAAATGTTATGCAGGCAAAATACGTTGTGCCGCCTGTCCCACGACTGCCGCCAAAAGGCGAAAACCTGGTCTCCTAAATGCAGCGTGAACTGAGTCGCATTGGGATGAAAAGCGGGCTGCTCTTTCCTCAGTTGAATGAGATGAAGAAGCTTCTTCAAAACGCTCGCATGAGGGGACCCTTCCCGATCAAGCTCCTCTCGCAGCACATCCGCATCCCACTGCCGACGGTTGATGTGCCTCCTGACGCCTGTTTCCTTTACTCTTTCCCGGTCATTCCGGGATCCCAGGAGACTATGAATGTAGAACGCCGGCACGCCTTCCAGAGCCAAAAGGATGGTATGGGCACACACGAACTTCTCCTCCGTCTGAAGAGCATCAAAAAGACTGATATTAATCTCATACGGTCGTTTCCCTCCATCGGGCAGCGTCCTCTCCGACACAAATCCTCCGTTCAACAACATCTGATCGACCAATGATTGGATCTCCTCGTGGGAAAGAAGCCCCTCCGCGGGCCGCAGGCCAATTCCGTCATGTGAGGCGATGAAATTAAAATCTGTCTCTTATACACATCTCCGAGCCCACGAGACC
>CAJXVQ010000638.1 GCA_913060685.1 uncultured Verrucomicrobiales bacterium | reverse complement strand
GAGATCAGCCTCGGTCTCGTGGGCTCGGAGATGTGTATAAGAGACAGGGAGAAGGGCTTTGAGGGGCTTTTTGGGGTGGCGTTCGATGAGTTTGCGAACGCGGGCGAGGGAAAATTTGGAATCCTGAGGCTGGGGCGGAAAATCGGCCCAGGGATCGACGCAGTCGTGGAGCATGACGCGGCCGAACATGCGGTAGTCGTTGAAGATGAGGGCGGAGTCTGTCGTGCGGAGGATGAGGTGGTCGTGCCTGTGCTCGGTGTGATCCACGGGGGCGGTGGAGAGCTTGCCGGACATGCCGAGGTGGACTTCGAGATGAAGCTCGGGGGCAAAGGTGAAGAGCATGCGTTTGCCGTGGGCCTTTGAGGAAAGGAGTTTTTTATCCTGGAGGATGCGCAGGGCGGGTGCGGGGCAGTCCCGGTAGATGCGGGCCTTGGGGTGGACTTCCACCGAAGTGATGGATTTTCCGTGGTAAGCGGCCCACTGGCGGCGGGCGAGTTCGACTTCGGCAAGTTCTGGCATGGGGTGACAATAGGGGCATCCTGAAATTTTGAAATCGGGATTTGGCACGGGATGCGCTAGGAGATTGTGAATGGCGGAGCAAACGTTGAAGTTATTAGTGGTGAGCGACCTGGATGGGACCTTGCTGGACTCTGATGATTACTCGTTTGAGGCAGTTTTGCCGGTTTTGGATCGGATGGATGCTGCGGGCATTCCGCTCATGGCGAATACGAGTAAGACGCGGGCGGAGTGGCTGGCGATGCGTGGGGATTTTGGGAATACGCAGCCGTATGTGGTTGAGAATGGGGCGGTGCTCTACGAGGGTGAGGAGGCCACCGTTTTTGGGACGCCACGGGCGGAGATTTTGGAGGTTTTGAAACCATTGCGAGGGCTTTTTAAGTTTAAGGGGTATGCCGACGCAACGATGGGAGAGATCATCAAGTGGACGGGCTTGGACCGGAAATCGGCGGAGAGGTCTGCGGATCGGCATTTTAGTGAACCCTTGGTGTGGCAGGATACGGAGGAGAAGCAGGAGGAGTTTTGCAAAATGGTGGAGGAGCGCGGGCTGAGAACGTTACACGGGGGGCGCTTTTTGCATGTCTCGGGGCAGACCGATAAGGGAACTCCTTTGGCGCATTTTCGAAAAAAGGAGGTCGCGATTGTCGCGCTGGGGGACCGACCCAATGATCTTGCGATGCTGAAAATCGCGGACATTGGGGTGATTATCGCGAGTAAGGGTGACTTTGTCCTCGAAGCTGAGGGTGTGCTGCGAAGCACTGAAATTGGTCCACTTGGGTGGGCTGAGATGATGACGAAAATTCTCGATCAATTTCAAATTCCACAATTAACAACATCTACAGAAATAAATAATGGCTGATTTTCACCAGGGCGGCTCGGTCGCCACACTTCATAATTTGACGCGAAGACCGCTCGCTGAACTCGAGGCGGAGTTGGTGGGTTTTTCCAAGAAACGACCGATGGGTCTTTTGCTGCCATCGCTTTTTTCGGAGCTGGAGACGGAGGCGATGCCGAAGATTCTGGAAGAAGTTAAGAAGGTTCCGTACTTGGATCAGATCGTCATCGGGCTGGATCGGGCGGACGAAAGTCAATACCGACAGGCTCTGAAGTTTTTTGGAGAATTGCCCCAGCATCATCGCGTGCTTTGGAATGACGGTCCGCGTTTGCGGGCACTGGATGCGGAGTTGGCGGCACAGGGTCTGGCTCCCGAGGAGGAGGGCAAAGGGCGAAACGTTTGGTATTGTTTGGGATATATGCTGGCGACCGATAAGGCGGAAGCGATTGCACTCCACGACTGCGATATCGTGACGTACGACCGCTCGCTGTTGGCGCGGTTGATTTACCCAATGGCGAATCCGCAATTCAGCTATCAGTTTGCGAAGGGATATTACCCCCGGATTGCGGAGGGGAGTTTGAATGGGCGGGTGACACGTCTTTTAATCACACCATTGTTACGCTCGCTTGAGCAGGTGACTGGAGAGAGCGAATACCTGACGTATTTGGATAGCTTTCGTTATCCCTTGGCGGGAGAGTTTTCTTTCCGGAAGGGTGTGATTCCTGACATTCGGATGCCGAGTGATTGGGGGCTGGAGATGGGGACGCTTTCGGAAATGTTCCGGAACTACTCCAGTAACAAGCTTTGTCAGGTCGATATCGCGGAGGTTTATGACCATAAGCATCAGGATATTTCGACCGATGATCGGACGAAAGGTCTCTCCAAGATGTCGACGGACATTTGTAAGTTGATCTACCGAAAAATGGCGGTGATGGGGACCGTCTTTAGCAAGGAAGTGTTTCGAACCTTGAAGGCGGCGTATTTTCGAAATGCCCTGGATTTCGTGGAGCGGTATAAAAATGACGCGATCATGAATGGACTCGATCTTGATGTTCATAAAGAGGAGGAAGCGGTGGAGCTTTTTGCGGAGAATATTATCGCGGCAGGTAAGATGTTTTTGAGTTCGCCGCACGAGAAACCCTTCATCCCGAGTTGGTCGAGGGTGCGGAGCGCGATGCCTGATATCTACGAACGATTGATCGAGGCAGTGGAGGCGGATCACGACGAGTTTTCATAAGCGATGAGTCCGTTAGAGCAGCTGATTGTAAGAATTGAAACTCATCTCACCGCGATTTACGGTGGGGAGGATCATTCGGGCTTGGTGGATCGCTTGATCGATGAGATGCGTCTCCGGGAGCATTTCTTTGAGCCAACCCCTCACACGAATCACTGGTCAGAGGGCGACATTGCCCTGATCACCTATGGGGATACCCTAATGCCAAAGGAAGGCGCGCCTTTGAAGGAACTGGCGTCATTCATCCGTGAACGACTGGGTGATGCCATCTCGATCGTGCATGTCTTGCCGTATTTTCCATGGACGTCCGATGATGGTTTCGCGGTTTCGGACTATGATCAGGTGGATCCCGACCTTGGTGATTGGTCGGATCTGGAAGATCTTTCGCAGGACTATCGCATCATGTCGGATTTGGTGGTGAACCATTGTTCGACCTCGCATGAGTGGTTTCGGCAGTTCGAGAGAGATGAGGAGCCGGGTCGGAATTACTTTGTCGAGGCTTCGCCGATTGAGGATTTGCGCGAGGTCGTCAGGCCCCGGACGAGTGATCTTCTGCGGCCGACCGAGACTCCCTCCGGAACGAAGCACGTGTGGTGCACCTTCGGCCATGATCAAGTCGATCTTAACTTTGCCGATCACGATCTCCTGGTGGAGTTGGTGAAAATTATCCGACATCATTTGGATCGCGGAATCGGGGTGTTTCGGCTCGATGCGGTGGCCTTTATTTGGAAGGAGATTGGGACGAGTTGTATCAATCTTCCACAGACCCATGAATTGGTGCGGCTTTTCCGGACTCTCATCGAACATGTGAAGCCCGACGCGGTGATTATCACCGAGACCAATATCCCGAATCAGGAGAATCTCTCTTATTTTGGGAATGGAAACGAGGCGCACGGGATCTACAATTTCTCCCTACCTCCGCTTTTGCTCTATGCTCTCACGACCGGGAATTGCCGTTGCCTGATTCAGTGGCTGATGAGGATGCCGCCACCGCAGCCCGGAACGATGTATTTTAATTTCATCGCCTCACATGACGGAATCTGTCTCTTATACACATCTGACGCTGCCGACGATCTACTCTGTGTAGAT
>CAJXVQ010000637.1 GCA_913060685.1 uncultured Verrucomicrobiales bacterium | reverse complement strand
CTACACAGAGTAGATCGTCGGCAGCGTCAGATGTGTATAAGAGACAGTCACTGCCCTGGTCGAAAACCTCCGGAGTCTCATATACTCCAGCGCGCTCCGGCGCACGAACCTCCCGCATCTGGCGGAGGAGGTCACGCAGGATGTCTTCGCCAGACTGGCCCGAAAAGCGGAACCCCTTTGCCAGCATCCCTCGCTCCAGGCGTGGATCTTTGAAACCACCCGGCGACAGGCTTCGAACGCCATGCGTTCGGAAAGACGCCGACAACGAAAAATCGCCGCCCTGACCAGCGAGGCCAAGACCCAAGAATCGAATACACCCCACCCCATGGACAAGCTACCCAATTGGACGGAAGCCGTCCCGGTCCTCGACGAGGCGCTCGATCGCCTCTCCGACAAGGAGCGGAACATCATCATCCAGCGCTTCTATGAAGAAAAGAAGTTCCGTGAGATCGCGGCCGCGAGCGGACAGACCGAGGGCGCTTGCAAGAAGCGGGTGCAGCGCGCTCTCGAGAAGCTCTCCCGCATGCTGAGCGCCCGGGGAGCGACTTTTTCCGCCACCGTCATTGCATCGGCCCTGGGAAGCGAGCTGACGCGCGCGGCCCCGGTGCAATCCGCTGCGGCCATGGTGCCGAAAGCCCTCGCCGGCACTTCCTCCATCCCGATCACCACTCTTCTCACCGACACTTTCCGAACCATGAGCAATCTCAAAACAACTACAATCACCGCGGCCACCGTTGCGGTCGTCGCCGCCATTCCTTTCGCCCAACAATCCGCGGAGGCCAAGCGGCTCCAGGCGGAGCTGCAGACGGTCACGAGTCAACAATCTTCCGTTCAACAGGGAGCAGCCAACAGCATGCGCACCGGCGTGGACTTGGACCAGGGAGCAGAGGGGCTCACCGCCGGCAGCCTGCTGGCCTCCTTCGATGGACCGGTCGACAACCGCGCCTTCATCAGGCACATGATGGAAGTCGCGGGCCTATCGGATCCTCTGACCCGGAGCGCGGTGCTGAGCCGGCTCCAGCGCATGAGCCCCGAAGAGCGCATGAATCTGCTTCGCGCCTTGAAGGCCTACCCGATGGCGATGAACGCGAAGGATGCCCTCGCCGAGAAGATCCTGTCTGCCGCTCCAGCGATGTCGCCCGGTGAGAAAATGGACGAACTGATCGTTTGGGGAAGGTCAGTTTCTCAAAACTACCTGGAGGACTGGGCTAACAGCGATCCGGACGCTGCCATGCAGTGGTTCTGGGAAAGACGGGCTTCCGGAGAATTGGATCCAGGCCTCGGCACATTTCACCGAAATCTCTACAAGGATACGCTCTGGGATCTCCTCCGGGGGGTTGCCAGGAAGAGTCCGGCCAAGGGGTTGGCTCTCTACCGCGCCTTGCCCAGGAAGGAAATCGACGACAGCGCTCTGGGAATGATCGCGAGTAATATCGCGCACGTGGAAATCACCAAGGGCGAGCAACGTTTTTACCTGGAGATGCTCGATACCCATCGCGGAGATGATCGCAAAACGATCTTGATGGGCGTTCTCAGCTCGTTTACAAGAAACGAGCTCTTCGATGAGGGAATGGCGGTCGTGGATGAGTACGTCCAGTCCCCAACCGAACGCGATGAATTCCTCCAAAGTATCTTTGAAACGAATTGGAAGCCCGGGGCCGGCCTGGACTGGCTGGTGGCCTCCACTCCGGAAGAGGAGATCCCTGCCGTGATGAGGAGAACCGCCCGAACGGCCAGCTTCATGGCTTCCCGAGAGACGCTCGCATGGATCGATCGCCAGGAGCCAAGTATCGTTCGCGACAACGGGTACGCGGGCTGGATCGAGGAACAACTCCGCTCTTCCTACTACGAAGATTTCCCGAGGGTTCTCCCTGCTGCGGACAAGATCGGAGATCCAGCGCTCCGAGGAGAGATCCGGCAACTGATCCGGACCAAGTGGAGCGAGCAGGATCAGGAAACGGTCTCCCCGTACCTTCCTGCCGAGGTGCTCGAGAAGCTTGAGAGCCTGTAACCGCGACCCCCGCCAATCTCATGAATCGTTCTTTTTGGATCACCCTGATCGTCTCCGCCGCGGTCGGCATCATCGCCGTGGTGGTGCAGGCGGATAAGACCAGGAGCCTGGCCCAACAGCTTTCCGACGAGCAGGCGAAGCCGACCATCTCCAGGAAATCCCGGGAAGGTCGGGTTGCCAAGTCGCGAGACACAGGGGCATCAAGAGCGAAGGTCGAAGGCGCCCTGGCCCGGGTCATCGAGCTTCAACCGAATGTCCTGGAAATCTCGCCCGTCCTCGCGAAGGAAAACCTGAGTACGGAGGACGAACTGAAAATTGACGTCCGTGGGATTGAATCGGCATACGCGAGGATCTTTCCTGACTTCCTTCGCAGCGTGGAGGGACTCAATGCCGGGGAACTCATCGCGGTGGCCAAAGGGCTTCCCGATGACAAGACCAAGGGGTGGCTTGGCAAACCAAGTTCCAGGAAGTGGTTGCTCCTTCTCGCGGCCGAGAGAGATCCGCTGCGAATCTACCGCGACGAGGCCTTGATGGCGGAACTTGCTGCGTCTAACGTTCTTGAGATTTTCGGGCGGAAAGATCCCGTCGCGGCCCTGCGACGACTTCCCCCCATGAAGAGGCAGACGGGCATGCCCGATTCTTCCGGTCGTTGGATCGTATCGATCCTCGGGGACGTGGATCTCGGGGTGAGGATTCGCGCTGCCACCAGGTTGCTGGGTACCGATCTCGAAATGGGCCTCCAGATTCTCTCGGAAGTTCACGACAACTACGGCCAAGTCCCACCGGGAATGTCGAGGCCCCTGGGGTCCACCCGCTTGCCGCCCGGGGCGATCCCCGGGCTGCTCGACGCGATGCAGCGGCCGGAGTATGCCGAGATAAGGGACGGCCTCATCGAGATGGTGCTCATGGACACCCTCTTCGAAGGCGGGGTGGAGCTCGCGGCCGAACGGGTGGAGCAGATGGAACTCACCGGCGAAGAACTGAACGCCGCGATCGATGAGATGATCTCGAATGAAGTCATGGAGGCGGAACCGGGACAGATGATCGACTGGATGTCCGAGCTCCGGCCCGACCGGATCTCATCGTTGGTCTCCGAGTGGGCGGAAATCCACCTGCAGGGGGTGACCACCTGGTTGGGACAGCAGGCGCCTTCCCCGAAGCGGGATCGCGCCATTGCCGAATTTGCGCGGACGACCGCAGGGGTTGATCGCGAGGGGGCCGCGCAGTGGGCCGGCGAAATTCAGGATGAACGACTTCGAGCGAAGACGCTGCGCGAGGTGGAGAAGAAGTGAGTTCCCAGAAGCCCCCAAACCTGTTTTATTAGTCAACCCATCCCTACCATGAAAGGCCGCTCTTCGATTCTGCTCGCCGGCACATTTACTTGCGGATTTTTCTGCGCCTGGCTCGCCAAGCCCGCCGAAAGCCCCCCTCCTCCTGAGGAGGCCTCCGCGAAGCGGGAAAGCCGTTCCCTCAGACGGGTGACCTCGGACCGGCGCGAATCGTCCGCCATGAGGAACGCCGACGCCCGCATCGCCGCCCTCCTCGACGACGGCCAGGACTGGCAACCGGGATCGGACGAGGACTGCCCGAGTCTGCTCATGTCCCTCCGACGCCGGGCCGGACTGAGCGGCCTTGAAGGGAGGAGCAAGTGGCTCCTCTGCCGCA
>CAJXVQ010000636.1 GCA_913060685.1 uncultured Verrucomicrobiales bacterium | reverse complement strand
AGATCAGCCTCGGTCTCGTGGGCTCGGAGATGTGTATAAGAGACAGGTCCAAAGGGCGGGAGGGGGGCTGGACGAGTCAGAGCAGTGATGACCGGTGAAGGTGCCTACGAATGCGCCCTTTGTCGATTGTTCGAGGAATTGGCGCTTGCTGAAACTTCGTCCGCCTGTCTGGAGTTCAGCATAGGCGTTAGTTTTTGAATCGAAGCGAAAACGGGTAGGTTTCGTAGGGGTGCTTGTCGGGAAAATTCCGCTGACCTCAAGGACGATGCTTCCTTTGGTGGTAGCTTTTTCGAGGGCCGCAATGATGTCCAGAGTTACAGAATCATTGACGGTGTTCTTGCTTAAGGTCGCCTGTCTTCCAAAGGCTCCGGAAAAGCCCGAGCTGGATTCTTTGAACATGTCCAGAACGGGCCAGAGCCTTCCGTGTTCGCCCATGGCAAGCATTCGCTTCCAAACTTTCTCTTCCGGAAATCCTTCTTCGGCCAATTGCTCTACGCCGCCGAGATCGATGAGGCTGTTTCGCCCTTGAGCCTGGGTGACCCAGCGATCGAGAGCCCCGCGAAAGCTTGGGACATTCATCGAGAGAGCATCGGTCGTCAGGTAGGGAAGGGTGTGACAGCTTCCACAGACGCTGGTGTTGAGATTTTTGAAATCGCGCGCTCCGGTGATGTGGAAACGCTCGAAGCCAATGCGGGCTTCTTTCGACAGGCGATCGGAATAAGCGCGCCCGGGTGTGGGCATGTGGGAGAGGTTGAGAAGAAACCCTGCCATTGCGTCGCGTTCCGCTTTACCCAGGTATCCCTTTTTACCTTCGTCGTTTTCGACATCGCTGCCGTGCGCGAGCATCGTTGTGGCCATGCTTCCGTCGATGACATGACGCACCGAACTCTCGGGTTTGTTGAGGTCTGAATTTGGAGGGAGAAGATCCTTGCTGGCGGCATTGCGACCGCCGTAAGGGTCCCCCGGGACTCCGTCCCAGTGATAGGGGGCCGTTCCCCGCAGGCCACGGAGAGTTTGAGAGAGACGAGGTTCAATCTGATCGCCGCCCACCATGTGAGGCGTGTCGAGGACCCAGAGTAGTTGATCGGTGTGACCGTCGGCGTGGCAACTGGCACAGGAATAGGTGCCGTTGGACGAGGAACGCGCAGTGTTGAAGGCGATGCGTCCTTCTTTGTAGATTTTTGGAGTCGGGTCGGCCAAAGGGATTATCTTTTGCACCTCAGGTGAGTCGAGTGAGCTGACATCAATTTTCGTGACAGTGTTGGCCACCGCGTTCAACACCCAGGCAGTCTGAGCCTTTCCAGCGGAGTCTTGCTCGAGCGCAAGCCCGCGTGGAACGGCACCGACTTTGGCGCGACCGAGGATCTTTCCAGAGGTGGCGTTCATGGTGAGGAGCTGGTCGGATCCGGCGGCGGCAAGGAATAAAGTGCTTTGGTCGTGGCTGATTTTGATGCCGAAGGGGGTCGCGACCGCTGACTTCCGAAGGGGTTGCTCCGGGGGGAGTGGGTTCAGGTGACAGAACCTGGTCTCGCCCTTGGCTGATACTTTCGTCACCCGGTTCAGATAGGGCCTGTTCTGGAGCTCCTTTAATCCATGCTTTTGTGTGCCAGCCCTGCCATTGACGTGGTTTCTGGCATCAGTGTTGGCGACGAAGACATTGCCCCGGTCGTCCACAGCCAAACCAAAGAGGGATGTGCCAAGGGAGTTGACGCTCCGAATTAACTGGTCATTTTTGGTGTCGAAGATGAACAGATCACGATCCGGAATCTTGGGGTTCTTCACAACATCCACCGTGAATCCAACGGAGTCGAAGGCCTCGGCCAGCTTCTTGGCTTCGAAGGTGACGAGCTTCCCGTCAATGTCCTCCTCTTTTCCACCGGAGAGTTGCGTCTGGTTATTGGACTCGAATGGGAGGACATAGAGTTTGCCATGATTGACTGCAATAGCTCTCGGCTCCTGTGCCGGGATCTTGAGGTGATTCACGACACGGCGGGATCTGACATTGATCACCGCAATTTGGTTGCTGGAGGAGAGGGCGACGTAGGCCTTCTCATTGTTGGCGAAGGCGATGCCAACGGGTTCGTTGAATCGCGTCGATTTCTTTTGAAGGTCGATATCCTGGATCGTCGCAATCACGGAGAGGTAGGTCGCGCTCTCCGGTCTGTTGTCGATCACGCTGACGGAATCAGAGATGTGATTGGAGACCCAGATCTCTTGTCCGTCTGGTCTCACGCTCACCGAAACGGGATCGATGCCGGTTGGGATGCGGATAAGAATCTGATCTGTGTCCGCGTCGATGACATCGAGAGTGTCGGCTGCGGTATTCGTCACGAATACCTTTCGTTCGTGAATCGCGATTGGGTCGGACTGAGGACTGAGGAGCGTTGGGTGACCAGGTTCCGCCGCGTGTCCGATGTCGGGACAAGCCGCGAGGAGAGCAATGAACAAAAGGTGAATCCATCTGACTTGAATGAACTGATATTTTTCCCGGAGTTTCATCACTTTAAATTTGTTAATTGAGCCCACGCAGATTGAGGCAACCCACTGGCAGAAAACCATTGTGTCGCCGCCTCCTGATCCTGCGCAAAATACTGGCGGCCGGCGCGGATCATGGCGGCTTCCCGCATTGCCGGGTTCGTGATTTGAGCGGCCCAGTCCGTTGCCAGATCTCCATCTTCGTGGGCAAAAGCGCTGATGAAGCCATTGATTGCCTGGTCGCGGTCGCTTGATTGTGGCATTTCAACGAACGACTTTACCGCTGCTTGTGGATCTTGTTTTGCCCAGACCGCATAGGCCGCACTCCAGGCATTACTGCGAAGGGCTCCCTCGGGCAAGTCCGCTGCCCACGCGAGAGTGGAATCGAGGCCCTGATCTCTTTCAATCTCACGGGCCAGCGTGTCCATCGGTCGCCAGTCGTGTTTCTCCAGATTACTCGATTGGTAGAGGTAGTCAGTGGCCAAGGCGATTTCATTGTCGACCAGTCCTTCCAGGAAGCGTGGTCTGATTGCTGCCTGTGATTCGGGGTCCAGTGAATTGAAGTGTTCGATGGCTGCTTGCGGATTTTCACTGGCAAGACCTGAGATCATGTTCGCAAGATATGCGTTGCGCTGGTCGGCTGGAATCTCGTTGAGATACGCGAGGGCTGCTTCGGGATCATTCGCTCCCCACGCGTAATCAAATAGGCGCAGGTGCTCATCAGTTGCCTTATACCCGATCATCGAGCTTCGAATCTTTTTCACCTGCTCCATGGTGAGCGATGATGACTGCATGGCCCTTAAAATTCGGTCGAATGCGTGGCGAGCTTCAAGCGGACCACGTGATTTAGTTGCGGATCGAAGAAGGGAATTCAGTTCCCCGGTGGTAAGAGCCTTCACGCTCGTCACACTCTTCTTTCGATCATGACTGTTGGGGCGTGTTGACTTTGATTTTGAGGTTCCTGATGAGCGCAGATTGCCTTTTGGATGATCTGGCAATTCACGTGTTGAACCGCTTACCATTTCATGTGATTCGCGGCCCTTTGAATGGCGAGCCCATTGCGACCCCAGCACATAGGTTGAGATTGTGACCGCTGCCCAGGCCAGATGAACAAGATTTGATCGCTTCATTTCCGGGGGATTATTCTGCAGGAAGACTGTCTCTTATACACATCTGACGCTGCCGACGATCTACTCTGTGTAGAT
>CAJXVQ010000635.1 GCA_913060685.1 uncultured Verrucomicrobiales bacterium | reverse complement strand
TCGGTCTCGTGGGCTCGGAGATGTGTATAAGAGACAGGCCCCGCTCACCTCAGATCAAAACGGAGGCACTGTCTTGGCTCGACTCAGTCGTCCGCTTATTCGAGGAGGCAAAACCCTGGCCCCTGTGGGAGCCTCTCTCATTGGCACAACCCAACAGGTCTCTCAGAATCGCTTGTTCCTGTCCGTCGAGTGGCAATTGAAGGGTTCAGATGGAACCTGGGGCTCGTTTCAAGCACAGGCCCAGGAGGCATCCATCGATCCCCGGACCGGCCGCTATACCCTGAACGATGGCCGGGCCGGGCTTCCCGGTCTCATGAAGCCCAAGGCCCCTCGGGAAAACTCCCTTTGGTTCAAAACACTTCAGACCCTTGCAGTTGCTGGCGGAAGACTCGCGCAGGATAGAGTCCGCACCGGGATTGGGGACTACGTTCCCGGGACCGCTCGCAATGTCATCCTTGAAGGAACGTCTAAAGTCATCGAGCAACATGGAGTGTCGCTTCTAACAGGAGGTCAGAAAACAACTCCGCCGGTCATCGTAGAAGCCGGACGCCGCTTCTACCTCAGCACGATCCGGTAGACCAATTACGCGCGAAACCAGCGATAAACTTGGCCTCGGCCATCAACCGGTGGGAGCAGTTTACGGATAAACCGCTTGGATGGATGAACCACCACGGCGGTGTGATCAGGTAAGCTTTCGAGCTTGGTCGTGCGGATCTTGTGCTCTTGTTCTTTGCGTCTTGAAATCGTGCGAGTTCCAAAAGGCTTGGAGGAAACCGACTTCTTCCAGATCATTTTCTTTCCAATGAAGTCAGCGCTGAGAGCTGCTCCCGCCGGGTCGGCGGCTTTGAAGATGAGGCGGCTTCTCATGTTGAGAGCAAGAACCCTGCGCTTAAGTTCTCTCACCGCAGGGTCAGCGGAAACCTCGGATTGCATTCCGGCGAGAATACATCCACCGGCTTCTCTGATCCGGTCGATGGTGCTGTGATCAGCCAAGCCATCTTCGGATGCCGTGGCGACGCCCTGGAACTCGTCAGCGACGAGCAAGAGGAGATTCTTGGCGTTACGCTCTTCAGGCGAGATGTCGAATCTTCGCAAAAGATGGGTGTAGAAGAGGAGCTTGAGGTAGGTGTTGATCCAGCGTCGCTCGGTTACAAATGTTTGGGGGAGTGTCAAGGTGATGACTGCGCCTCGATCCAGGTCCGATAGGTTAAAAGTGTTGTCTTCATCACTCGAGAAGACGGCGGCAATGTCCTCATCGAGGAGGAAGCCCAGAAAGTTCTCCACCGACCCAATGATCCCTTCGCTTTGCTCGTGCGCCTTGGCATTGAGGAAACTCCCTTCGAAGTATTCGATGAGGCGATGGTTGGCTTTGGTCGCGGGCATTGCCCTTAGCCGGTTGACGGCCTTTTTCATCAATTCCTTCGAAGTCAAAAATTCGTAGGAACGGGTGATTGTAACCTTCTTTTCCAGGGCATCCAGCAGTTCAAAGGTTCGCGCCATTGCCAGCTGAGCCATGGGACGGAAGAAGGCGTGCTGCGCTCCTTCGGTGAGGCTGGCCGCCAGATCGACGATCATTTTGGCATGAGTCGTCCAAGGGACGGTGCGATCACTGAGAAGGTTGTATCGATGGGGAGGGGTCCAGTCAGATGGAGCATCGGGAGGGCGAACCTGGAGGGTGATTAAGTCAGCGCTCCGGTTATGGGCTTCAAGAAGTTCTTCGATGAAGTGGTGTTCGTTACCCTTGACCCCAAGAACCAGTCCTCCCCAGTTCGGAATATTCTTGGTCAGCTGCACCAGAATGGGATGGAATCCCGAGGTGGTCTTACCGCATCCCGTGTCTCCGGTGATCAGGAAGTGACGACAGAGTTCCTGGCGGGTCCAGGTGAGGTGGCCAATGCGCAGGACGACCTCGCGACGTTTGGGAGCGAGGGTCACAAATCCAAGGAGGGCCGAAGCGCTTAGGCTGGCCCAGTTCCAGGGTGGAGGAAGCTGGAGACCAACTCCCGCTCCCGCCGTGAGAATTGCTCCCGCCTTTAAAAGTCGAGCCATGGCTCAAGGGAGTTCGACTGACTCAAAATAAACCCAAGAACCACGCCGATAGCGAGGATCACCAAACTCCCGCCCAGCCTCGAGAAGGGGTGATGGGTTGGCAGGGGAATGTTTCGAGAGAGGGTGTTTTTGAGAGCTAATTCGTGAGACTCGAGCCGTTGGCTGATCCTCTTGAGATCATCATAGCTGGGAATGGCTTCGATGACCGCTTCACGCACTTTTACCCCGACACTGTGGCAGGTCTCGGTCACCGGGTTGGCTCCCTCCAGGATCTTCTGCACCTCTTCCGGGACCTCTTTCCAGAGGAGGGTCATGAAGCCAATCGCCTCAAGAATCTGAAGGTATTCATCATCCTCAGGCACGCTCTGAAAGCTTGCTGCCATCGTAAGGAAGCGCTCTCGCTGTGACTCCGGCAGTAAACCGGAAATCGAAATGAGAGTGTCGATGTTCGCCATGCCTAGGAGGGAGGAAGGAGGATTTTGGAAGCCCTGTCAAAACCGGCAAACATGTTCCGCTGATAGCGTTTGGCACGGTATCGGTTCTTCGACTTCAGGAAGAATGGGGTATCGACTTTCCCATCGATGACTTGCTGAAGAGTAGCGGCATGATTGCGCAGCTCTGATTGGAATTCCACGATGCGCGAATGCATCACCATCACTTCAGGTGAGAAGGCTTTTAGAAATCGCTCGACGGCAGGCTCAGACTTCCAGTATTCGAAATCGCAGCCGGGTTCCCGCATTTCATTGAGCACGATGAGGTAATCAACCTGGTCTTGCAGGTGCTTGCCCCACTTCAGAACCGACTGCACTGCTCCAGCTTCATTGGTGGTCACTCCAATGGAGGTGAAGTGAATCTGAGCTTCGCTTGCGTCCTCGAAGGCTTCGTCGAACCAACGGTAGGTGGCTTCGCCCGCGCCCGCGCCGAGATCAGCAACCACGAGGCCGGTTTCGGCCTGATCACAGACATCGAAGAACTCATCAAGGGTGCCGTCCTTGTGGACGTCGAGCTTGGTGGCCTCGGGATAAAAATTCTGGAGGCCGCTGCGGTTGGTGTTTTCGATATCGAAGTCAAGGAGGGCAGGGGACAAGCCTTGCTCGCGATACCAGGAGATCAGGGAGAGGGTGACTTCGGTCTTGGCGACCCCGCCTTTGCCTCCCTGGGTGAAAATGACACGTGTAGATTTGGACATGGATTTGGAGAAGTCATCGACTTCTCCAATGAAGGCGGGATTTTCCCCTCGGCGTCCCAGGTTTTTTCATTGGAACAATTTGCCCGATCCAAGGGTGGTTCCCAACACGATGTGATTTTCTCCGTCAAGTGGTTTGCTGTCGGACTTTGCTTTTTTGGAAGGGGCGGGCGCTCGAGCGCTTTGCCGAAGAGAGTGGGGAGGGGGCTGCGCCTAACTGAGCTATGAACGGCTCTATGACATTCTTGCAGTCTATCTCATTAAATTGAGGGGCTTTGCCGACTTTGTCAGATTTTAGTTCTGACTCACGGCACATCTCCCGAGGCAAAGATGCCGCTCGCCTTCAATCGAATCAGGTATCCTAGCCTTAGGCTGACACGAATGCCCTTCTCCCTAACCAGCATCGTTGGGTCGCCGAGCGGGATTATTCCGGAAGGTGGAGGCTTGGGCGGCCA
>CAJXVQ010000634.1 GCA_913060685.1 uncultured Verrucomicrobiales bacterium | reverse complement strand
ATCTACACAGAGTAGATCGTCGGCAGCGTCAGATGTGTATAAGAGACAGATACTTCATAGTTTGTTAGATGAATCGGTTACGGCAAGGGGGAGGACCTTATTTCAGGAAAGACCGGAGGGCAATCTGCAAAAGCGACTGCGCTCACCGTGCAAAAGCCTCAACTTCCGACAGTCGGCTAAAGCTGGGAAAGGTCAGGCCGTGGCAGCCTTGGGTCGAAATCTTGATAAATGCGACCTTCCGCGCCGCAAACGCATGCTCGACGTAATTATTATCGCCCCGGGTCCCTTCTTTGGATTCTCCGACTTTTTCGTAGGTTTCGCCGTCGCTACTCACCAGCACCTCGTAGATTTCATGACTCTTCCCGATCGCCCTCTCCGTGACCTTGATTCGCGCCAACTCGGACGGCATCTTCAGCTCAATGACAATCTCCAAAGGCTTTGGCTGCGTCGGAAATCCCAAAAAGTGATCAAACCGGTCCGGAATCCCATTCGTCAAACGCTGCGGCCCGAAATAAGGCTGACTCGCCCCGTCCGACGGGGTCACCTCTCCCAAATAGGCCAAATTATCCTTTTGGGTCTCTGGATCTGCCACCGGGAGAATCGGGGTCTTAAAACCCG
Source organism: uncultured Verrucomicrobiales bacterium (assembly GCA_913060685.1). Classification (GTDB taxonomy): domain Bacteria; phylum Verrucomicrobiota; class Verrucomicrobiia; order Verrucomicrobiales; family Akkermansiaceae; genus SW10. The sequence continues at coordinate 3,085 of CAJXVQ010000634.1, read as the reverse complement.
AGATCTTCTCAAACACTTTCGTCACCTTCACCTGACGCTTTTGAAAGGATGCAAAATCCATCTCCCCCTCCGGATTCCAAGCCTTCGCCGCCACCGCCGCGAAACGCGGATAACAAATCGGCAGAATATTTTCCTCACGTCCCTCCCACCACGGCATGCAGAAGCCCAAAACACCCGCCTTGGTCTCCGTGAAATGCGGCTCATGGAAGGTCTTCATGCCATGATTAATGTGCGCCCAGCGCTGCGGATTCCAATGGTAACACCGCTCAACATCCACCGCCGTGAACATCGTCCGCGGATAGTGATCGACGATGTAAAGCGGATCCCAAGGCGCATTCACGACCTGATAACCTGCCTCCAACGCCGTCTGCGCAGGAATCTCGATATTTCTCCAAATAAGGTGCACGACATCCTCATCCACCTTGTTCTTCCCCTTTCCGAGATGCGGCCCTTCCCAGACCAACAACTGCTTGCCCTGTGACTTTACGAATCGGTTGACCCGATTGATAAAGTCCCGCTGCAACTCCTGCGGCACTCCGTATGCCTCGTCCCCTCCCATGTGGTAATAAGGCGTAGACTTAAAAACCGAAAGCGCCTCCTTGATCAAGATCTCCACCCCCTTCTGCGCCTCCGGGGAAGTCGCCAAATCCGCCGGAGTCTTCCCAAAAACCTCGGGATACTCCCTCCGAAAGATCGTCGAATGCCCCGGCATATCGAACTCCGGAATAATCGTCACCCCGCGTGCCAGGCTATACTCCTCCAAGGCCACAAAATCCTCCCAGGTCCATCCCGCCTGCTTGCTGTAAATTTTCGGAAAAGCCTTCGAGGGCCACGAACAAATCTGATCGTCCGTCAAATGCAGATGCAGATAGTTCGCCTTCGACAGCCACATCATATCCACCACCTGCCGCAGCACCTTCGGTGAATGGGGATTCCGACCCATGTCCACCATGAAGGACCGGTAAGGAGTGGCAGGGCCGTCTTCGATATTAAGCTTGGGCCACCAAGCCATCCCATCTTTGACAACCACCGTTTGCAACAAAGTCGAACATGCCTGCGCCAGTCCCTCACTTCCCTTCGCCGTCACCACGATCGTTTTGGCTCCCGGATCAGATTCAATTTTGTAAGTGGTCCCATTCGGCAGATCTTCTTCTCCAAAATGTAGAAATGAATCCACGGCATCCTCTCCCCGCTTCGCCATACCCAGTTTCTCCAAGGCATCCTGAAAAGCGGCCATCTGCACGCTTTGATCCAGATGAAAAGCCAATTCAGGACTCCAAAGAGGGCGTGATTCACGCCACACCTCTGACTTCATCTTTGCGGGAAGAGGGACCTGCGCATGTAACCCTGCCAAAAGAAGGAAGGATATCCAAGCCGTCAAAAATCTCATGAAAGCAAAACACTCAAAAGATCGCCAATCTATCACCCCACTACATTCTCCAACACCCCAATCCCCTCGATCTCAATCTTCACGACATCGCCCGACTGCAGCGTGAAATCCGTTCCGGGCACCACTCCCGTCCCTGTCATTAACATCGCCCCGTTCGGAAAATCCATCTCGCGATATAAATATTCCACCAATTCCTCCAAACTTCGTTTCAGCTGCGTCACGTCTGTCGCATCATCAAACATCACCTCCCCACCCCGGGTAATCATGAGCTTAATCGAGGCATCATCCTTCAAAGCATCCCGCCCCAGCAGCAAACACGGCCCCACCGCACAACTCCCCCGATAGACCTTCGCCTGTGGCAAATAGAGCGGATTTTCCCCCTCGATCGATCGCGAACTGACATCATTTCCAATCGTAAACCCAAAAATCTCTCCCCCGGCATTTACTGCCAGCGTCAATTCCGGCTCCGGCACATCCCAGGTCGAATCCTTCCGCACCCGGATCTCGTCCCCGTTCCCCACCGCCCGATATCCCATCGACTTAAAAAACAACTCCGGCCGCTCCGCGTCATAGACCAGATCATAAAAAACATCCCCGCCCGCTTCCTCGGATTCCTCCATCCTCGCCGATTTCGACCGCAGGTAAGTCACTCCGGCCGCCCAAATCTCGGTATCTTTGGGCACCGGCGGCAAAACCCGCCCCTCAGTATGCGATATTTCTCCGAATTTGACACCTTCCAAGATCCCCACAACTTCTCCCCGACCCGACTGAAAGAGTCGTTCCAAAAGCTCGTTCTCTACCCCGTGGCATTCGCCATTCGTTTCCAGCAAAAGTCCGCGCTCAAGATAGTGTAGTTTCATTCCCACACCCTGCCTTCCCGAACTCCACACCAAAAGCCGAAAGTCACCATGCACGATCCCTTCTCCCAATCCCAGCTCCTCGTCAACCGACGCCACTTCTTCGGAAAATCCGCCTCCGGCATCGGCGTCGCCGCACTCGCCTCCATGTTCGGCCAGGACCTCGGTGCAAAAAACACCCCCAAGCCCGCGCCCAAAGCCAAGCGCATGATCTACCTTTTCCAGAGCGGCGCCCCTTCCCCCCAGGATCTCTTCGACTACAAACCCAAACTCCAGGAACACCACGGAGAGGAACTCGGCAAGTTCGTCGAGATGAACCAACGCAAAACCGGCATGACCGCCGGGCAAAAATCCTTTCCCATCGCCGGCACCAAATACAAATTTAAAAAACACGGGAAATCCGGCACCGAAATCTCCGAGCTCCTCCCCCACATCTCCGGCATCGCCGATGACATCTGCCTCATCCGCTCGATGTACACCGAGGCCATCAACCACGATCCCGCCATCACCTTCTTCCAAACCGGATCGCAAATCCCCGGTCGCCCCTCCATGGGGGCCTGGCTTTCCTACGGCCTCGGCTCGGAAAACAAGAACCTCCCCGACTTCGTCTCCATGGTTTCCCGCGGCACCGGCCGCCCCAACTGCCAACCCCTCTACGACCGGCTCTGGGGCTCCGGCTTCCTCCCCACCAAACACGCCGGCGTCAAGTTCATGTCCGTCGGCGACCCCGTCCTCTACCTCTCCAATCCCTCCGGCTACTCGCCCAAGGCCCGCCGCAAGATGCTCGATGACCTGTCTCTTATACACATCTCCGAGCCCACGAGACCGAGGCTGATCT
>CAJXVQ010000633.1 GCA_913060685.1 uncultured Verrucomicrobiales bacterium | reverse complement strand
CGAGATCAGCCTCGGTCTCGTGGGCTCGGAGATGTGTATAAGAGACAGCTATGGCTCCTTTCCGAACCAAATCATGAAGGTCTTGTCTTGTGGGTGGTGAGACTTTTTCGTGCCAGAGGCCAATGAAACTGACAGTCTAGACTTCTATGACGGTCATGCGATTTGTTTTACTGCTCTGTTTCACTGCCATCCTTTCGAAGGCGGAGGATAAATCGTGGCCGTCAGGCGATGATCTCACCGTCGATCTCATCGCGAGTCAACCCGAGGTGGCCCAGCCCATCTTCTTGAATTTCGATCATCGCGGGCGTATGTGGGTGGCCCAATACCGGCAGTATCCTTTTCCGGCAGGTTCAAAGGTGGTTGGTAAAGATCGCTTCTGGCGAAACGAATATGATCGCATTCCGCAGCCTCCCGGACATCCGGACTACGTTGCTGGAAAAGATCGCATCACCATTCACGAGGATCGCAATGGGGATGGCCGCTTTGACAAAGCGTCGACCTTTCTTGATGGTCTCAGTTTTTGCACAAGCTTTGCGCACGATACAAAAGGTCTCTGGGTTCTACAGCCGCCTTACTTGCTTTTTTATGAAGACAAGGATCGCGACGACAAGCCGGATGGTCCGCCCACGATTCATCTTCGGGGATTCGGGATCGAAGACTCCCATTCACTTTCCAACTCGCTGTGTTGGGGGCCTGACGGTTGGCTCTACGGCGCGAATGGTTCCACGACTTCGCTGAGGGTGACCGTTGAAGGGAGATCCGATCCTTCCGTTGACCGGGAAGGACAACTCATTTGGCGCTACCATCCCACGAAGCAGATCTTCGAGATTTTTGCCGAGGGTGGCGGGAACAATCTCAGTTGTGAGTTTGATTCCGTGGGGCGGCTCTATTCCGGGAGTAACACCAGTGATACTGCATTTTACTATCACCAGGGCGGCTACTATCAAAAGACTTTCGGCAAGCACGGTGCTCTTTCCAATCCCAACACCTACGGCTATTTCCCCGGCATTGCGCATCGTAAATATTCCCGCGTGACCAACTCGGTGATCATCTACGAAGGCGGGGGATTGCCCGAGCGTTTTAATGGCGCGATGGTTTTCGCCAATCCTCTCGCCCTTGGAGTCGGTTCCTATCGCCCGGAGATGAGTGGTCTTAATTTCAAAGTCACTCCAAATGGAATCGTTGATGTGCGAAAGGATGATCCCTGGTTTTGCCCGGTCTATGTCGATGCCGGTCCCGACGGCGCCCTTTACGTGTGCGATTGGTATGACAAGCAGTGCAACCACTTTCGTCATTCCGAAGGAAACCTGAGTGCTGAGGATGGTCGGATTTTTCGAATCCGCGACCGTCTGAGTCAGCCCCGGAAGTCCTTTGACCTCTCCAAGGCAAGCGTCGTTGAGCTTCTCGATCATCTCAAGAGTGGCAACAGATGGTGGCGTGAGCAGGCCAGGGGAATGCTCTCCAATCACCCGGATCGCGAGCTGGCTCTCAAGACCTATCAACGATGGGTTTCGGAAGAGAAAGGACAGTTGGCACTCGAGGGATTATGGGGTTGGAATCTGATCGGTGATCTCTCACTTCCGGTTTTTAAAATTGCTCTTGAGAATGAGAATCCTCATGTCAGGCGGTGGGCAATTCGCTTGGCGTCCGATGAAAGAAGCCTTTCGCAAGGCCATTTAAAAGTTCTCCTGAAATTGCTGCGGACTGAGATGGATCTTGAAGTGCTGGCTCAGGTGGCTTCCTCCGCCACTCGTCTTCCGCATGCCGAAGCTTATCTTCTGATCGCTTCTCTTGTGAAGAACGATGCGATGTCAAAAAGCCCTGATCTCCAGCTCCTCACCTGGTGGGCTCTTGAACCGCATTGTGTGAAGGATCCTCTTGAAACGGTGAAAAATTTCAGTGGTGGAAAGGTTGATGCTCCTTACCTTCGTTCCCGCGTCCTGCGCCGATTGGCCCAGGAAAGTACGAGGATTACTTTAAATGCGTGTGCCTCGATTCTGAGAGATGCTCGTGGGTTGGACGAAAGAGAAGGGGAGTTTCTGTGGTCGCAATTTAGCGCGGCCTTCGCAGGGCGCCCGTTCCCCAAGCTTCCCGACTCTCTTCTGAAAGTGCTCATGGCGCGGGCGGATCTGCCTTTCTACCTTCAGCTTCGCCTCCCCGGGAAGTTCCCGGGAGTTCGGGCGAAAGCTCTTGCGATTTTGAACGGGGAGGGGAAAGAGCGGGATTCCCTGCTACGGATCATCGAGTTCTTTGGCGAGAAGCCGTCACCCGAATCCACTCCGGTGCTCATCAAACTGCTCTCTTCAAGAGATCCCAAGGTCGTCGAGCAGGTCCTGGGAAGCCTTCAGGGAATCGATTCGGCTGAGATCGGGAAAGCGGTTCTCGCGCAGATGACATCCTTTCCGGCCGAGCAGAGGAAAGCCGCCGAAGTCTTGCTCCTTTCCAGGGCATCGTGGACAAGTCAGTGGCTCGCCGAGGTTGCTGGCAACGATAGTTTAAAGAATCTTCTTGATGATTCTCTTCGGGCCCGGATTGCCGCCAACGGACATGCCGAACATCTTCCGATGCTTGCGAAACTCTTCCCCGAGCCGTCCAACCCGTCGCATCCGGTCGGGAAGGAAGTGGCTCGTCTCGGAACTCTTCTTCAGCAAAAGGGGGAAGCCAATGTTGAAGCGGGTTACCGGCACTTCAACAATCGTTGCGCCGCCTGCCATGTTCTCCACGGGCAGGGTGGAAGCATTGGTCCATCGCTTACTTCGTATCAACGGAATGATCTCAAGACTCTTCTTCCAGCCATTGTGAATCCCGCGGTGGAAATTCGGGAGGGCTTTGAGAGCTACACACTGAAGACCCGCGATGGGCGGACCCTGACGGGCTTTTTGAAAAGCAGGGATGTCAGGAACGTTGTCTTGCAACCTGCCGGAGGAAAGCCGGTTTCCATGGCCGCCGATCAAGTTCTTTCTCTCGAACCAGCGGGGATCAGCCTCATGCCTCCGGGCCTTCTCACCGGGATGTCTGACCAAGACCTCGTCGATTTCTTCGCCTACCTCAGAAGCACCCAGCCGCTCAATCTGGGCAAGAAGTAGACCGTTGGATCGTGGCAAAGAGGTGATCTTATTTTTTCTTTGGCTGATTCCTTGAGTGGGGTGCCTGGCGGCGGTCTTTTGCGCTCAGCTCCCTGTCGTAGACCACACCGGGTTTGATCGGTTGGTGGGAAGACTTGGCAATCCCAACGAGCTTCTTGAGGATCACAGGCTGGTCTGCGGCGAGGTCTTTTTTTTCCTCAATATCTTGTGAGAGATCAAAAAGTTTCCACTCGCCCTTTTTGGCTTTGTAGGCTTTCCAATTTTTCATGCGGACGGCGGTTTGTCCGACGTATTCCCAGTAGAGATGGTCGTGTTCTTTTTGCGTTCCTTTTCCGGTCAAGGTGGGAATGAGAGAAAGGCCATCTGTTTTTGGGCATTGGGCGCCGGAGATCTCAGAGAGAGTGGGCATGATGTCGGGAAAGTAGCAAAGATGGTCGGTGACCGATCCTGCTTTAATTTTTTCAGGCCAGCGGACCAGGAAGGGAACTTTGAGGCCACCTTCATGAAGAGAACCTTTTCCGGCGCGAAATCTTTCTCCGGTCTTCGGATTGAGATTGGGTCCAAAGAATCCTGTCTCTTATACACATCTGACGCTGCCGACGATCTACTCTGTGTAG
>CAJXVQ010000632.1 GCA_913060685.1 uncultured Verrucomicrobiales bacterium | reverse complement strand
ACGCTCCAACCCCTATAGAATCAAGTGGTACGGGATGACGGACTCGAACCGCCGATTGGTTTTCGTGGGTTCCGTGAGTATCAGAGAAGTCTCAGAACCCTTATAGAACGGTGATTCGTCCATTCCTAGTCATTCACTGAACCTTATTGACTGTTACCACTATGTTACCATAGCCTCCCCGCATGGCCACGGTTCACCGCATCAAGAAACCATCGGGGAAGCTGACTCTCACCTACTACGCCTTCTTTCGAGTCGCCACCGCCGGCGGAGGAACCAAGCAGGTGAAGAAATCCACGGGTCACACGAGCAAGGCGAAAGCCCTCCGTGCCGCCATGGATTTTGAGATTGCCGCGAAAGACGAGGCCGGGGCCGGAACCGATGATGCCGCCGCCATTCTTGCCAAGGTCACCGAGGCGGGGAAGCTCGCGCTCAAAGGTCGCTTGAATCCCGCAGAAGGCCGCCGCCTTATCGGGGAGATCATGAAGCTATCAGGCGACGACACGGGCGGGAACTTCACCTTGCGGGAATGGGTGGCGGATTGGTTCAAGGAGAAGGAGGAGACAATCAAGCCTTCCACCGCCTATCTCTACAAGGCCACCACCGCGCAATTCATCGCCTTCATGGGAGACAAGGCCGACGCCCCGCTGGACGCCGTGACGACGAAACAGGTGAGAGCCTACCGCGATTCCATCCGCAAGGGCCGCACGGCCAAGACCGCGAACATGAAGCTCAAAGTCCTACGCTCGCTTTTCGGTGATGCCGTCAAGGTAGCCGCCCTGCTCCACAATCCCACCTTGCCGATCAAGACACTTGAGGAAACTGACTCAGTCCCCCGTGAACCGTTCACTTTTGCCGAGGTTGGTGATCTCGTCACCGCCGCCGCCTCACCCGATTGGAAAGGCGTCATCCTCGTTGGTGCGCTCACTGGCATTCGCTTGACCGATATCACCCGCTTGACCGCTGGCAATCTCGATATGGAGCGCGAAGTGATCAACGTCATGCCGCGCAAGACAGAGGGAAAGGGAACAACCGTAGAGATTCCACTTCACCCCGATCTTGTCGCTTTCTTCCAAGGTCATGAAATCCCCCCATTTGCCAAGTCTCCCCTCTTCCCGACTCTCCACGAATTCAACTCAGGGGGCCGCGATGGACTCTCCGACCAATTCAAAAAGATCATGGAAGCCGCCAAGGTGGATCGTGGGATTGCTAGGATCAAAGGTGAAGGAGTCGCCAGAACAACCGCCGCCCGTTCTTTCCACTCATTCCGCCACACCTTCACAAGCTGGCTTGCCAAGGCCGACGTTCCCGAGGAAGTCCGCATGAAAATGACCGGCCACACTGAGTCCAAGACCCATCAAAAATACACTCACCAAGAACTTTCGACCCTCCGCGCCGGCGTGGAACGGATCCCACGCCTCAAAAAGGACTGAATATCTGGTAGAAAATTTTCCTTCACTTGAAGGGAAATAGGCGGTTTTGAGCGTTTTTAACGTTGTGAATCCATTCATAAACGAAAAACGTGAAGATTGAGAGTTATCACATAATTGTTCACATAACGCCAACAGTGACAGCAATACACACGTGTGTCTAATTAGATCACGTGAACAGTAGTTCTTTACCCCAAACCGTTGGCGAGCCGCTACCAGTGGCCGAGATCAAACCCGTCTGGATTCGACTTCCTGAGCTTGTCCGCCTCTATGGACTCAGCAGGACAAAGGCGATTCAGCTCTCAAATGAGGGAAAAATCCAGTCCGTGTCGCTTCGCGAAGAAGGGATGAGCAAGGCCACCCGGCTATTCAATGTCGCCAGCCTGGAATCCTTCATCGAAAGCTTCATTCCAAACTCAGCAAAATGAATCCAAAAAAAGAAATCCCCGCCCTTGGACAAGGCGAGGAGTTCAAAGTTTGTAGTTCCGCTACCCCCGAAGAATCTCACCCCGAGACTCCGAAATCAAGAAAGAAGGCCCCACCGGTCACGCAAAAGGAACCCCGACCGGGAACCCAAGGTGCCATCGCTCTGGAACTCCTCCGCCTCCGCCCCGGTGGGTGGGTTGGAGTTCACGAGATCCTCCGCCAAGCTCGTTGCGCCGCCCCGCATTCCGTAATCTCGGATCTTCGCCGGCGCTATGGTTTCCGAATCAGGAACCGGATGGGGAAGTCCAAGGCCGGCGTCGCGCTCTCTGAGTATCAGCTAGAGGAGGAAACGAAGTGAGTGGATTTATAGCCCTTCACCGAGGGCCGAATACCGACGCTCTCCGCAAGGATAGAAACGCCTTCCTCTTGCTTTCGTTGATAGCTGACCGCGCCCGATGGAGAGATGATCCCTGTAAAGTCCACGGACTCCGGAAGGGACAGGCCCTGCTAGGGAAAGGGGATTGTCAGGCTATTGGACTCCCGGAGAAGCACCGAGGACAACTCAGGGGAGCACTAAAGAGGCTTGAGCGCTTCGGATTTGTAACCACCAAAGGAACCACCCGTGGAACTGTCGTAACTCTTGCTGATCAAAGCGTTTTCAGCATTACAGCAAATCAACCGACCACCCCCACGACCATCGACCAGCCATCAACCGACCAGCGACCAGCCATCAAGGAGCCATCAACCGACCAGCGACCGACCACTAAGAACAAGGAAACAATAAACAAGGAAACAGAAACAAGGAACACACCTCCTAAATCCCCCAAGGGGGACTCGGAAGCGCTTGTGGATAAACTTTGGGAAGTCTCTCCCAGGATGGCCCGGAATAGATCGAGCAAAAAGCAGGTCGCTGAGGCTTGGAAGAACACCAAACCAGGAGAGCGACCGGCCGGATCCGATCTCATCTTAGCAATGGAGGCTTGGAGCGAATGCGACAACTGGGCCAAGGATAAGGGTGAGTATATACCAGGTCTACACCACTGGATAAAAAATCAGAAATGGGAATCACCTCCTGAAAGAAAGAAGGCCAAGCCCGAAACTCTCTACGGGCGAGGGGCCGGCCACGTCATCAATTTTTCTGAAAACACTAAGGAATCACACCCGCTAAACTCGGACGAGACGGAAGCGCTTTTGCTTAAACTTTGGGAAGTTTCTCCCCAGAAAGCCCGGAGCATATCGAGCAAAACGCAGGTCGCTGAGGCCTGGGGAAAAATTGAAACAGGAGAGCGACCGGCCGGATCCTATCTCATCTCAGCAATGGAGGCTTGGAGCAAATGCGGCGACTGGATCAAGGATGAGGGTCAGAACATACCAAGTCTACACTTCTGGATAGAATATCAGAAATGGGAATCAGCTCCTGGAGGAAAGAAGGCCAATTCCGAAACTCTCTACGGGCGAGGGGCCGGCCACGGAATCACTTTTACCTAAAATTCAAATCATGAAAACCGGGGGGAGGTTCAAAGGCGCAAGCCCGGAGCCACCCCGCAGGGAATGGGGCCGCTTTCGACCTGCTCAACAAAGCTTTGGAGTCTTCCATCGGAACCCTTGGAAGGGGAACCAGACCCGATCAAGCTGGATCGTATTTCTGGGTCTTGGTTTGGTGACAGTCTCGACAAAGCGCCTGTAAATTCTCGGGGGATTCATCGCCCCCGCAACGTCTCGGTTTGATATGATCCACGCAAAAGGAGGGGGCCGGTATTCGCCGGCCCTTGGATAGATCGACAACCTCAACTCTCGAACCTGTCCACACCCTGTCTCTTATACACATCTGACGCTGCCGACGATCTACTCTGTGTAGA
>CAJXVQ010000631.1 GCA_913060685.1 uncultured Verrucomicrobiales bacterium | reverse complement strand
CGAGATCAGCCTCGGTCTCGTGGGCTCGGAGATGTGTATAAGAGACAGCTCTTACTCTATACCGAGGGAGACGAACCAAGGACAAAGTGGGCTGGACATAATGTCGGGTCGGGAACGGTTCTGCACGAAGACGAATACATTGTTTATACGTTCCCTTCGGCTGATCGGAGCACGGTGTTTTTTACGGATGCGGATTCAACCCACGGCACGGATACTGACGAGCTCCTTGAGACTTCGGGATCGGCAGCCGTCGTGAAAGACCGCTTCGATTTGACCGCCTACGAAGCCATCGCCCGGACTGCGGACGAGGCGTGTATCCTCGCTTCATCGGAGCGTGACGGAGAGGTGTTCCGTCGCCACGAGGGGAAAACCAAACTGCTTCGCAAGCTCTCCTTTCCACCCCGGGAGATTGTTGCCACCCCTGATAGTTGCTACTTCTTCTCCTGGAATAACCGGGCAATCGTCAGGTGGGATCTCGCGGAGTCCTGGCAGATGGTCGAACTTCTCGGCGAGAAAGAGGAAATCCTCGCTCCTTTCGAATTCTGGAAGGGAGGTTGCGAGGTTCGCAATGGCCACATCTACCTCGCTTCAAAAGATACCATCTTGGTATTCGATGAATCCAAACTCGCTTGGCGAGAACTTGATCCTGCCGATTAAAATGAAACTCTTCGGTCAAAAATCTGAGAATGCGGCTTCCTGCCATTGAAGCATGATACAGGCTTTTCATCTCACCTCCTTCCAGTGAGTATTTCCCACCCCATGATCAATTCCAAAAAACTCCTCGCTGACCTCCAGAGCAAGAAGACTTCACGCAGCACGATGGTGAAGCTGTTGGAGGATGACTTGCGGAAACGCTGTGATGCGGAGCCGGAGGTGGATACTCCGTTGAAGGAACGCTACGAGGCGGCGAAGGCGCAGAAGCGGACCGCTCTGACTTACAAGGCTTGGCGCGATGATGAGCTGACCCAGATCGCGGTGGCTTGGGTCTTGGGCTGTGTCTTTGTGCGCTTCATGGAGGACAACGAACTCGTGGAGACGCCGAAGCTCTCGGGACCGGGCGAGCGGCTGCGGCGGGCGCGCGATGAACATGAGCTGTTCTTCCAACGCCATCCTACCAGTACCGAACGGGAGTTCTTGTTAGAGGTCTTTGAGGAAAGCGGACGGCTGCCGGGGATGCGGGAGTTCTTCGATAAGAGGCACAACCCGCTGTGGCTTGCCGCGCCCTCGGGCGATACCTGTCGCGAGCTGTGGCAGTTCTGGCAAAAGACCGATCCCGAGAGTGGCGAGCTGCTCCACGACTTTACCGATCCGGAGTGGAATACCCGCTTCCTCGGCGATCTCTACCAGGACCTCTCCGAGGCGGCGCGGAAGAAATATGCGCTGCTCCAGACGCCCGACTTCGTCGAGGAATTCATTCTGGATCGCACCCTCACCCCGGCCATCGAGACCTTCGGTTACCGGGAGGTGCGCATGATCGACCCGACCTGTGGATCGGGTCACTTCCTTCTCGGCAGCTTCGAGCGGATCTTCCGCCTCTGGCAGCAGGAGAACCCGGGCGAAAACCCGCGCGTCCTCGCCCAGCGCGCGCTCGATGCCGTCAACGGCGTCGACCTCAACCCCTTCGCCGTGGCCATCGCACGCTTCCGCCTGCTGCTCGCCGCCTTGCAGGTCTGCGGCGTGAAGCGGCTTGCGGACGCCCCGGACTTCCAGATCAGCCTCGCCGTCGGCGATTCGCTGATCCACGGCGCGCGCTTCGATTCCCAGGGAAATCCCTACGTCGTCACCCGCGACGACATGTTCGGCGGAGACGATGCCTTCAAGGACGAGATGGCCCACTTCTTCGACACCGAGGACAGCGAAGCCCTCCACCGCATCCTCGGCCGCCAATACCACGCCGTCGTCGGCAATCCGCCTTACATCATAGTTAGGGACAAGGCGCTCAACCAGCTTTACCGGGATCGCTACGATTCCTGCTCAGGAAAATACGCGCTCTCCGTCCCCTTCATGGAGCGCTTCTTCGACCTCGCCCTGAGCAGTTCGGGCGATGGCCGCGAACCCGCTGGCTTCAACGGCCAGATCACTTCCAACTCTTTCATGAAACGAAGCTTTGGTAAAAAGCTTATCGAAAAACACATACCAAAGTGGGATCTTACCCACGTTCTCGACACCAGCGGTGCCTACATACCCGGCCACGGCACGCCAACTGTGATTCTTTTCGGCCGCAATGCGAAACCCAAGACGAACACCCTACGCACTGTCATGGGAATCAAAGGCGAACCGGCCACTCCGGATGACCCCGCAAATGGCAAGGTATGGAACGCAATTGTCGATCAGGTGGACCAAGCGGGATCGGAAAGCGATTATGTCAGTTCAGCAGATACGGGGAGGGTAAAATTTCATAAGCACCCATGGAGCTTACAGGGCGGAGGAGCCGAGATAATCGCCGAAGTAATGCAGGAGTCATCTATTACACACCTTGCTAGCCAAGCAAAATCAATCGGGCCTGCTTGCTTTGCGGGAATCGATGATGTTTTTTTATCCTCTTCAATCGCGCACAAGAGATGGAGAATCCCAGCTACATTCGTTCGTCCTTTCACACCAGGAGACACGTTTAGAGATTGGGACTGGAGCAGTGACGAGAACATTTTTGCTCCGTATGATAGCGAACACATGCTCGAAACTCTCGAGCCGAATGCTATGTGGGCCCGTCACCTTTGGTCATTCCGTCACGTCTTGGAATCTGTCGTTGGATTTGGTCGTCGGACTCGAAAAGAGGCGGGTGACCCGTGGTACAGTTGGTACCGTTGGATACCGGAGCGTCTTCTCACTCGCATCTCGATTGCGTTTCCCTCTGTCTCCACGCACAATCATTTTGTTTTATTGGAAAGTGGCAAAGCCTTCACAAACAGACACGCGCCGCTACTTATTTTGAAGAATGACGATCGCAATCGCTATTTGTCGATATCCGGCCTCCTCAATAGTTCTGCAGCCTGCTTCTGGATGAAGCAGGTGTTTCACAATAAAGGCGACTCAACTGATTCCAAAGGCGCAAGAATGACGGCTGTGGATTTGTTCGCTAACACCTACGAATTCGACGGTACTAAGCTGAAGCAGTTTCCCGTGCCCGCAGATGTACCTCTGACGCTGGCACGGGAGCTCGATCGCCAAGCGCAGGAGTTGTCCAAGCATTCCCCGGACGCGCTGGGCACCAGCCCTGCAGCCTTAGACCAAGCCGCGCAGACCGCCAGTGACCTCCGCACCCGAATGATATCCCTCCAGGAGGAACTTGACTGGCAATGCTACCGCCACTATGGCCTGATCGAGAACGATGACCTCGAATGGCCCGAAGACCGCCTTGACGACCTCCCTCCCCTCACCCTCGGCGAACGCGCCTTCGAGATCCGCATGGCGCGGCAGATGGCGGCGGGCGAATTGGAAACCACCTGGTTCGAGCGTCACAAGGACGCCGGCTCGAAAGCGATCACCGAGCTGCCCGCCGCTTGGCCGGACGACTACCGAGCCCTCATTGAGCGCCGCCTCGCATTCATCGAGTCGAACAAGAACATCAACCTCATTGAGCGCCCCGAATACAAGCGCCGCTGGAACACCGAGCCCTGGGCGAAGCGCCAGAAGGAAGCGCTCCGCAAATGGTTGCTCGCGCGGCTCGAAGGCTACTTCTGTCTCTTATACACATCTCCGAGCCCACGAGACCGAGGCTGATC
>CAJXVQ010000630.1 GCA_913060685.1 uncultured Verrucomicrobiales bacterium | reverse complement strand
GAGATCAGCCTCGGTCTCGTGGGCTCGGAGATGTGTATAAGAGACAGGAGTGATTCCTTTGATCACACCCGCTGGCCAACCCGTCGTCTTATCCAGCAGAGGCCCGACTAGCTTTGCGATAAAGGGCTCTCCCAGAAAGGCCAAGGCCAGTGAGGCAATGGTGATGCCAAGCTGGTTTGCCGAAAGGTATCCATCCAATTCACGGACGACATGCCTGGAGATCCCCGCACGGCGTGGCTTCGACTCCATCTCGCCCTCAATCTGGCTTGGTCGGACTTTGACGATCGCAAACTCAGAGGCCACGAAGAAGGCATTGAGAAGAAGGAAGAAAATAATTCCCAGCAGATACCAGGCCGCTTCCTCCCAAGTCGGGTACTCCGTGGGCACGGCTCCAGCGGCCAGGATGAAGAATGACTCACTCATTTGGAATCATCACTATGCCTTATCATAGCCACCATCGCAGTTCTTATTAAAAACGTGAAAACCAGCAGCTTTGGCTTCGGAGTCGGAATGCTCCTTGGTCGCAACCTTGGTATTCACCCGGCTGATGAGCTTCCGCACCGGGCGGCGGCAAAGAGGACACTTCTCAAGTGCCTCCCGTTCAATGGGACGCTGCAACTCGAATCCCTTCGCGCAGACGCTGCAACATCGATCCGGGTCCTCCGGATTTTCAGATTGATATTCGTAAATAGGCATGGTCGTAAGCCAGAAAAGGGTGCCGGCCAGAAAACCGCACCCTTAATAAATCTGACTATGGAGACTAACCTACCAGGAGGACTTTGTCACTCCGGGAAGCATGCCGTGTGAAGCCATTTCGCGGAAGGTGATCCGTGAAAGGCGGAAACGACGAAGGAACGCACGACGGCGGCCAGTCACTTCACAACGATTCACAAGCCGGGTAGGGCTTGCATCACGGGGAAGCATTGTCAATCCGACGTAATCTTTCTCCTTCTTCAGCTTGTGACGAAGGTCAGCGTATTTCGCTACAGTTTTTGCTTTGCGCTTGTTGCGCTCAATCCAGCATTTTCTTGCCATGGGGGGGGAGGAATAGGCGGAAATCCACTTGAGGCAAGGTTTTTTTAGACTTCAACCAAGATTTTTCGCCCTTGAAGACAATAAGACCCGATTAGTTTAAAAAAGTTAAGTATTCCAACCAAGGATCAATTCAACTTGCTTTGAGCCTGTGGGCTATTTACCCCAGCGCATGAACCGACCCGATGGACGATCAATTCCCGACCTCCGCCCCATTTCCTTCATTCCCAACGTCGCCCCCCACGCCACCGGCTCGGTCCTCGTTTCTTTTGGAAACACCCGCGTCATCTGCGCCGCGACCGTGGAGGAAAACGTGCCCCGCTGGATGAAATTCCAAAATGTCGAAGGCGGCTGGATCAGCGCGGAATACTCCATGCTCCCCTACTCGACCCACGACCGGAAGCAACGCGACATCAGCCGCGGCAAGCTCGATGGGCGCTCATCCGAGATTCAACGCCTCATCGGCCGATCGCTCCGGGCCGTCGTCGACCTCAAGAAACTCGGAAAAAGAACGATCTGGATCGACTGCGACGTCCTCCAGGCCGACGGAGGAACCCGCACCGCCTCGATCACCGGTGGATGCGTCGCCGCCGCCATCGCGATCAACAAGCTCATGTCACAGGGCAAGCTTAAGGATTTCCCTCTCAAAAGACTCGTCGCCGCCGTGAGTGCCGGAATCTACCAGGGTGAGGCCATTCTTGATCTCAACTACCCCGAGGACCGCGACGCCTCGGTCGACTTCAATGTCGTCATGACCGAAAGCGGCGAATTCGTGGAACTTCAGGGCAGCGGCGAGGAAGACGTCTTCACGAGCGAGCAAATGACCGCGATGCTCGATCTCTCCCGTGCTGGCATCGCCAAGCTCGTGGAACTTCAAAAGGAAGCCATCCTCGCCGCGGACAAGGCCACTGGAGCTGACCTGGAAGGTCTTGCTGCTGCATTTCGATAGACCAGAGGGATGATTTATCTTGCGGAGGCTTTACCAAAGATTATATTTGGGTTGCAGAAATATCTTTAAGGATACTCCTGCTATTAAAAAACGGGGGATTTCCTCCAAACCATAAACAAGTAAATGAAACAGACCAAAACACAGAAAATGAAAGGCTTCACTCTGGTGGAGCTGCTCGTGGTGATTGCAATTATCGCGGTTCTTGCCGGAATCGCGACTCCTCTCATCCTCAAGGCCCAGAAATCGGGAGACCGAATCAAAGCACTTGCCAACTCAAAATCCGTCGCAGCAGCTCTCATGAGCTTCAAGCAGGAAAAAGGGGCTTACCCTTGCGAAGGCACGCGTGAGATTCTCGAAGGTGACGGGATTGACTTCCTTCCTCCCGGGAAGGACGCCAACGCCTACCTTGCCCAGCTCGTTGCCTCGAACACGATTGACTCCGAGACAGCCTTCTTCGCCCCCGGCGGAGTGGTCGGAGCAAAAGAAGGAGACAACATCAAAGGAAGCCCTGAAAAGCTTCTGGAGCGTGGGGAAAACGGCTTCGCCTACATCATGGCTGAGGACGAGAGACCTCTCACCGACACTAAGAGCTTCACTCCACTCATCATGGCGCCCATCAAGCAAGGCGGCGAAAGCCCCACCTTTGACGGCGGCCCATACGACGGCAAGTATGTCATGGGACTCGCAGACGGTTCTTCCAAGGCTGGTGAAATCAACGAAGACGGAACGGCAAAGTCGGAGGGACGGGAAAGCTTTTTCCAGACCGGTCGTGACTCTCTCTTCGGAAGTGACAAGACTGACGTGAAGCTCCCTACCGGAGCCCTCTAGAAACCCGAGCTTCAGAGAAAAAATCATTCAAAGCGGGCCTCTTGTGAGGTCCGTTTTTTTTGGTATGCTATACGAAGGTATCGCATCATGTCCTACTCTCACCAAAAAGGCTTCTCTTGGGTTCAACTCATCGTTTGCATCTTCGTAATCTTTATCGTTGCCGGAATTTTGGCCCCGCCGCGGATCAAAAAAGCACGAGCCGGCGACCGCACCAAAGCGCTATCGAACGCCAAAACCCTCGCAGCGGGTTTAATGGCCTTCAAGGCAGAATACGGAGCCTACCCCTTTGACGGAACACGGAAACAATTGGAGAAAGAAGGCGTCAATCATCTCCCCCAAGGTGATAGCGCCAACGCCTACTTCGCCCAACTTCTCGCCAGCGGTATCCTCGAATCTGAAAAATTGTTCTTTGGTTTTGGAATGACGAACTTCAGAGAAGGCGACGACGTCATGGACTCTACCGTGAAGATCCTCGACACCGGTGAAAACGGTTTTGCCTACATCATGGCACCCGATGGCAAGCCTCTCACCGACACCCGTAGCTTTACCCCTCTCCTGCTCGCCCCGATCAAAACATCCGGCCCCGAGCCCATCTTCGATCCCGGGCCTTACGGCGGCAAGTTTGTCATGGGCCTTGCCGATGGCTCCTCATCGGCTCGCGATATCGACGAAAACGGCCACGCCGTCACAGAAGGCCGCGACAATTTCTTCCAAGCTGGCCGCGATTCCCTCTTCGGAAGCGATATCCCCGTCGTGAAATATCCTCTCGGACTCTAAATCCTTCATCATGTCCTACTCTCACCAAAAGGGCTTCAGCTGGCTCAGCATCCTCGTTGGAACAGCTGTGACAGTCATTTGCGCTACAATTCTACTGCAATTTTTTGTCATGAGACCCTATGATTACAGGCTGGGCA
>CAJXVQ010000629.1 GCA_913060685.1 uncultured Verrucomicrobiales bacterium | reverse complement strand
GCTCGGAGATGTGTATAAGAGACAGACATTATGAAATCACCCAGATCAAGGGCGACGGCGAAGCTCATCCGGCGCTCTCACCTGACGACCAGTTTGCTAACTACGAGACCTGGGATGTGGGTAACCTCGACCTGACCGAACTGAAGAAGCCCGAAATGCTCAAAGGGGAATACGGCCGCGAGGCCCTCAAGCAAGGCCTCCTCCTCGAGAAGAAGCTTGGCTACAACCCCTATAAATTCGGCCTTGGCGGAGCGACCGACAGCCACACCTCATTGACCACAGCGGAAGAAGACAACTTCTTCGGTAAATCCACCAGTGTGGAGCCTTCTAAAGAACGCGTAAACCATCCCTTCATCGAATCCAAACTCGGCAAGGTTGAAGGCTACAAGATTGTCGCCTCGGGCTACACCGGAATCTGGGCTCAAGAGAATACCAGGGCCTCCCTCTTTGACGCCATGCAACGTCGCGAAACCTACGGCACGACCGGCCCCCGCATGCGGGTTCGCTTCTTTGGCGGTTGGGACTTCACCGACAACGATCTCCGGTCCCGCGCCCCGGCCTTCAAGGGCTACGAAAAAGGGGTCCCCATGGGTGGCGATCTGCGAAAATCTGATGGTAAGAAAGCGCCGAACTTCATGATCTATGCTCTCCGTGATCCGATCGGCGCAAATCTCGACCGCCTCCAGGTGGTCAAGGGTTGGCTCGATGCTGACGAAAAATTGCATGAGAAAGTCTACGATGTCGCCGTCTCCGACGACCGTAAAATCGAAGACGGAATCTGCAAGACTCCGGTCGGAAATACGGTCGACATGGAAGCTGCCAACTGGACCAATACGATCGGAGCCTCCGAGCTGGCCATCGTCTGGACGGATCCCGACTTCGATGCGAAGGAATCTGCCTTCTACTACGTCCGGGTTCTGGAAATCCCCACCCCACGCTGGGTTCTCTACGACAAGGTTCGTCTTGGCGCCGAGATTCCAAAGGAAGCGGAGCTGATTACCCAAGAGCGGGCTTACACTTCCCCGATTTGGTACACCCCGTAATTCCCCGGCTGTCACAAGCTGGTCCGTGCCTTTGAATGCAGACAAGAAATCGTCGACATCAAGGAACGGGATAGTTTATGAGCTTTTGCCGGACGCGCTCCAGCGATGGACCCTGCCAATGAAATTCCTGCTCCTCGCCGTCTCCTTGTTCGCCGGATTTTGTCCGGTGGCCGGAGCGTGTCAGATCTGTATTCCCTTCCCGAAGAACTCAGTGGCCGATGATCTGCTTGGAGCAGAGATCGTCGTCCTCGCGCGGGAGGATCCGGAGCGGCCATTCTACTTCCGTGCCGTGGAGGTTCTAAAGGGAACGCCGGGCACGGAAAAGATCGGTCTGTTTCTCGACAGTAATTCGCGCCGGATCCTCGGACTTTTCCCCAAGCGATCCATTGTGCTGGTTAAGGGAGGCGCTGAGGGCCAAGAGAGCTGGCGTCGGGTTGGCATGGCGGATGAGACCTTCGGCCCCTTGGTCCGCGAACTCTTGGATTCTGCGGCCGCCTGGGAAAAGGAACCGGGGCTGCGGGTCGGGTTCTTTGGTAAGCTCCTCGGGCACGAGGATGTGCAGATCAGTCGTCTGGCCCATCTGGAAGTCGCACAGGCCTCCTACAGCGAGATCAAAGGCCTCAAAGATGCCCTGCCGCGGGTCGAGATCCATGCCTTCCTCAAAAATTTCCGTTACGTCGAATGGCACGCCCTCTACATCCTCCTCCTGGCGCAAAGCGGAGACCCTGAGGATCGCCAATTCATCTCGGAGGCCTTTCACTCGGCATTACGCTTCAAGAGCACTCTCAGCCTCGGCGCCTGGGCCACCGCCTACATCGAGCTGGAAGAAGAGAAGGCCGTCGAGTTCATTGAGGCCGAGTATTTCCGTAAGGAGGGACACAGCCCCGCGGCGCTGCGGGAAGTGATGATGGCGCTGTCGGTCCATGGCAGCAACGGCCACACTCACCTTCGCGACCGGATCGTGGCCAGCTATAAGCCCCTTCTCGCCAAATACCCCGCCATGACCCCGAATGTCGCAAAGGATCTCATCGCCTGGGACCGAAGCGAACTAGCGAGTGAGGTGGCCAGCTATGTGGCGGCCCACCAATACGAGCTTGAATTACAGACCGCACTCGTGTTGATGGCCTACGGTCGGAAGGCACAGCGTGACGAAGGCCATGCCGAAAGTCTCAAGAAATAAACAGATGAAAAATCCGTTGACGATCACTCCCACTTTTACGATTCAACCCACACCCAATGCCCCGCATTTTTAAAGAACCTCTTATCCATTTCCTCATCCTCGGAGGCGCCCTCTTCGCCCTCTTCAATCTCCTCGGCGATGATGGAGAGCTCGCGCCAGATGATTCCCGGTCACAAGAAGAGATGGCCCCGAGACGGATCTCCAGGGAAATCGTTGTGAGCAGCGGGCGGATCGAAAGTCTCCGCGCCCGGTTTAAAAAGACCTGGCGGCGGGACCCGACGGCCCAGGAACAAGAGGGCTTGATCAACGAATTTATCCGCGAAGAGGTGATGTATCGCCAGGCACTCAAGCTGGAGCTGGATCGGGACGACCCCATGGTCAGGCGCCGCATGCGGCAGAAGCTGGAATTTTTTACCGAGGACATCGCCAGTTTGGCCAAGCCGTCGGACGAGGAGCTCGCCGCCTACCTCGAAGCGCATCCCGATCCCTACCGACAGGATTCAAAGTTCACGTTCAAGCAGGTTTACCTGAATACCCAGAATCGTGCTGAAACCATTGAAGCTGACGTCTCATCGCTGCTGGCTGATTTGCGTGCTGCGGGTGCCTCCGCGGATATTCGGGAAACGGGAGACCGGCTGATGTTGGAACAAGAATTTCAGGCCATTAGCCAATATGAGATCGGGAGACTCTTCGGTCAGGAATTCGCCAAGGGGCTTCCCGCCGTGGAGACCGGAAGCTGGCAGGGGCCGGTCCGATCTGGATTTGGAGTTCACCTCGTCTTCATCAGTGAGCAGATCGACGGCCGCTTGCCTCCCCTCGACGAGATTCGCGAAGCGGTCGAGCGCGACTGGAGTAGTGCGAAGCGCGAGGAAAGCAACGAGGCCATTTACGACAATTTCCGGGCGGAATACGAGGTCACCATCGAGGAAGCCTCCGCACCCAAGGAGGACCCGGAGAAATGAGACAGATCTTCATTATCGGCATCCTCTTCTTTCTGGTCGGCGCACTGGCGCGGGCCGATGAGATGCGACCCGCCTACCTGGAAGTTCGCGAGACCGCTAAGAATACCTTCGAGGTGGTTCTGAAAGTCCCCGCCGCCGGGCCCAATAAACGTCAGCCGCTCTATGCGCGATTTCCTGACGACTGCAAAATCCTGACGCCGGCGAGTGTGACCTACACCGGTGCGGCCTTTGTGGAGCGCTTAACGATCACCCGCGAAGGGGGGCTGGCAGGGGCCGAAATCGCCATTGACGGGCTGACCGAAACTTCTACCGATGCCCTCGTTCGTATTCAGAATCTGGCCGGCAACAGCCAGACCTACCGACTTTCACCATCCTCGCCCTCCATGGTCGTCACCGCGGCTCCGAGCTGGGCACAGGTTGCCAAGACCTACACGATTCTGGGGATCCAGCACATCTTAGAAGGATTCGATCATCTCCTCTTCGTGCTCTGTCTGATGTCTGTCTCTTATACACATCTGACGCTGCCGACGATCTACTCTGTGTAG
>CAJXVQ010000628.1 GCA_913060685.1 uncultured Verrucomicrobiales bacterium | reverse complement strand
GAGATCAGCCTCGGTCTCGTGGGCTCGGAGATGTGTATAAGAGACAGGGGTTGGGAGGAGTTGACTCTCCGGTTTCTATCATGGGCTCATCGGAATTATCCACGTTTCCCGGCTCCAGTATGGGTTCAATTGCGACTTCTCCGGAGGTCGTAAACCCGGGATCAAAATCCACGACCTCAGCATTCGGATCAATCGACGGGAGTTCAATTTCCTCCGGAACACCTTCAGAAACCGGTTCAGAGCTTTCCGCAACCGAGGCTGAGGCATCTTTGGGTAAAATCATCACCAACTGATGAATGGCTTGGCCGGTTGAATCGGTAAAAACCTGACTCCCAGCCCTCTCAGCTCCCAGCTTTAGGAGACTAAGTTCCCAATCGAAAAGATCATTGGCGGATAATCCCCACTGCGCCCAAGCGTTGGAAACTTTCTCCAGCTCCAAAGTAGTAATAATCGCCCGATACTGGCTTTCCCCTTTATTCAGACGGCCTTCCACTGTCGAAAAATAGTGACCGTTCAGGCACTGATCGCTCCTAACTTGTAAGCCCGCACGGCTCATCCATGGAGTAAACTCGGCTTCCCGTGCCAACTCGGCGGTCGTTTGAGCGACTGGCGTCTGATCAGCAGTCTTTTCCTTCTGATCGCATGCGAGCAAAAAGAATGATAAACCAATAACGATCGAAGATTTTGCCAACAAAGAAGGTTTCATAACATGGAGTGGGATAGGTGAGGTAAGGGAATAGAGGGCTGGTTTACGAGAAATGCTGGTCGCCCGTCCCGGTCGGGAAAGTTAGCACGCCCCCACTGGATTGAGAAGAACCCAGTACCAGATTGAAAAAAAATCACCGTCCCTGCAAGAAACGCTGCATTTAAAGAAATTAGAAATTTTCAGTTGATGCCTAATTCTTCCAAAAAATCGCGCCTGACTTTGCGATCACTCAGATCTTGCTGCAGGCTGGCGTTGATGTCAGCAGCACCCACTTCGAAGCCTTTCGAGTAATTGAAGAGGTGTTTGGGAAAATACTCCACAAATTTCTCACGTTCTTCGTCCGTGAGACGACCCCAAACTGCAAAGTTCAAGGTGCGTGCCAGCTTTTGCTTCATCTTAAGGGTCAGCTTGCGACCTTGATTGGCCCGCTGGACCTGCTTGTGAGTCAGCTGCTCCGGGGATACCGCAACCAAATCATGGTTGTTGATCCCCCATCGCTCTATGAGTGCCGACAAAGGCTGGCTGCCGAGATCCCGTTCTTCAGTCATAAAAATTTAGGCGGTGGTGGGACGCAGTTCGCCAAGACCACGAACGAGTTCGCGGGTCTCACGACGCCAGCGTTTTAAAGTGGCCTTGGATGCGTCGATTGATTGAGCAACCGAAGTCTCCAGCTCGTTCAAATTCGCTTTGAGCTGGGCAAGCATTTCGTTCACCCGCGCTACCGTGTGCTCGCAGATGGACCCCCCGGCCTCTTTCAGTTCAGCCAGACGAGCTTCCGCCTTGCGCTGGGCTTCGCGCATTTCAGCAGCAACGATCTTATTAGTCGGAACACGGCGGAGATCGCTCACCAGGCCAAGCTTG
Organism: uncultured Verrucomicrobiales bacterium; assembly: GCA_913060685.1. Classification (GTDB taxonomy): domain Bacteria; phylum Verrucomicrobiota; class Verrucomicrobiia; order Verrucomicrobiales; family Akkermansiaceae; genus SW10. Next base: position 2,165 of record CAJXVQ010000628.1, on the reverse strand, counting down.
TGAAGAGCCATGATGGACCACTTGGTGGGATCAAAGTTCCAGGCCTTCACACCATTACGGTAGTCGTGCTGAAATTCGTGGTGGTAGTTGTGATATCCCTCACCGTAGGTGACGAGTGCCATGATCCAGCTGTCACGCGCACTGCAGCGCGTGGAGTAGGGCTGGTTGCCAATCGTGTGGCAGAGAGAGTTAATGAAGAAGGTGGATTGCTGAACCAGAACGCATCGGAGAGCTCCTACGACCAGGAAACCCGCAGCGGCACCAACCAGACCTCCCATTGCAAAGTATCCGACGACGGCCGGAAAAATGAGACCCGCAATAAAGGCGATGGCAACGTAATGCTTATCCTGGAAACGGACCAAGGCATCCTTGCGAAGGTCCTTCACGTTATCCATCGGCTGTGGCGCATTCAGCTTGAAAAGGATCCAACCCATGTGAGCCCAGAAAAAGCCTTTGGAAATATCATAAGGATCCTCATCGTGATCGGTATGCTTGTGGTGACGGCGATGGTCGGAGGCCCAGTTAAGAACCGAGTTCTCGAAGGCGCAGGCACCGAAGACCAAGGTGAAAAGTCTTACCGGCCACTTCGCCCTGAATGAGAGGTGAGAAAAAAGTCGGTGGTAGCCGAGCGTAATACTCAGGCCCGTCGAGATCATGTAGAAGGCGAACATGCTCCACATGACCCAGTTGAGGTCATATTTGAACAAGAAGATCGGAGCTGCAATGACTCCGAGGAAGGTGATGAAGAACAGAAATGTTGTGTTGACCCAGTTAACCCGGTGGAAGGGAATGCGTAGATTCATAATTTAAAGAACTTGTTTGGCAAGAGAAGCGGTTAGGTGCGTCCCTGCTGGTTGGCAGTCTATCATCTGAAGCCCAATATGCGAGTCTCAAATTTCAGTGCCGGAATAACGGATCTCACTGGAAAAGTCTTTCATCTAAAAAGTCACAAAGATTCAGTCCCCTATGCACAGGCCAGTAAAGCCAAGTCATTCAGGCTCACAACGCCCCTTGCCCGAACTCGCGTTGGCCGATCAAAATCGCAAACAATTTGCTGAATCGCATTTATGCAGCACCGTCATCCGCACTTAAAGACACATTCTGGTTTGAAAATCTGCCGCGAATACCTGCCACCACCCTCCGGTAGGGCATTCCACGTTCTCAAAACCCGATTCCCTGTTTTCGGCAGATATCGACCATTTTTTGTCAGACATGCTCCGACAAACCGTATAAAATATCCGTTAATCTTTCCATGAAGCACATACTCGCAACCACTCTTCTAACCTCATCCGTCCTACTTGCTGCCGATCATCCCGGCAAAGCACCTTATGAACTCTATTGCGGAGCATGCCATGCCCCTAATGGAAAAGGTGTTAGCGATGGAAATCTCCCGCCCCTTGCCAAAAGCGAGTGGGTCAAAGGAAAGCCCGAGCGAATCATCGAAGTCGTTCTTCACGGACTTCAGGGAAAACTCGAAGTCGCCGGGAAACAATATGATTTGGTGATGCCTCCTCACAAGGATTCTTTAAAGGACGAGCAAATAGCCGATATTATCAGCTACGTCCGTTCAAGCTGGGACCACAAGGAATCTGCCGTCACGAAGGAGCAGATTGTTGCCATGCGCAAGGCCACGGCCAAGCAGACCGACATGTGGAAGGCCAATCAACTTCTCAAAAAATACCCGCTTGAAAAGCCACCCGCGATTAACGACCTCCTTTCCTACACCCACCTCGGTGAGTTCAAGACTCTCTCAGATCTTCGTGAAACCAAGGCCGTCAACGCCGAGGAAGAAAAAAAGGGCTTCATTTCCCTCAAACATGCCGCTCTTAAAAACGACAAGCGCGACGCTTACGGAATCGTCTGGGAGGGTTGGCTCGATGTCCCCCGCGCCGGAAAATATACGTTCCACTATGATACCGACGACGGCGGAGCCGTCACCGTCAACGGCAAGGAAATCATCACTCGCAACTACGTTGGCCCCGCCGGCAAGCCGAGCAAGAAATCGATCCAACTCAAGAAGGGCCGCACCCCGATCAAAATCGAATACTTCGAACTCTCCGGCCAGGAATTTATCTCCCTCGCTTGGGAAGGACCCAAAATGAGGAAACAATACCTCTCTGATACCAAGTCTGTCTCTTATACACATCTGACGCTGCCGACGATCT
>CAJXVQ010000627.1 GCA_913060685.1 uncultured Verrucomicrobiales bacterium | reverse complement strand
CTACACAGAGTAGATCGTCGGCAGCGTCAGATGTGTATAAGAGACAGGGCCTTGAAGCCGCCTTTGGACCGGAACGGATGGGCGGGGTGCCTCGCCTGGAAATCTCTCCCCAGCTTTCAGTCCTCAGCCTGGAGCGACGCTCTCACCATTCTCGCCCGGGCCGAGCGTGCTCATGACACCGAAGCCCCTAACCTCGTCGCCGCGTTTACTGAGACTCCTCCTGAGGATGCCTTGGTCATTATCTCCGACATGCCCCCGGAAGCATGGCGTCACATTCTTCCTAATCGAAAAGTCCTCATCGTCGACATCCAGCAGCACAAGTTTGGAAACCGCAATATGACGTTCAAAAAGCCTCCGATCAGAGAGAAGGCTCTCACTTAAGCCCGAGAGGTGATCCATACCCCACAAATCGCGACTTACTTTTTGAGGAAGGAATTTTGAAATCATAAACTCCGAACCCGTCGGCAGCCATTCCGCGATAGCTCCGGCCGGTCGTGGCATTGATCATGACTGGACGACCGTCTTTCTTTTCCGTGCCCAAATACATCCCCACATGAGTGATTTTCACTTTTCGTCCATCCGTCGGCTCGTAGGTCCCGCTCCAGAAGAGAAGATCCCCTGGCAAAAGTTTCTTAAACACCGGATCGTCCAGCTTGCGAATCTCCTTACTGACCGCAATCAGATTACCAGCATCACGTACCCATAAAAACTGTTGGGCTGAAGTTCTCGGTGGCTTCAGACCTGATTGCCCCATGATATAATACATCGCTCCGGAGCAATCGAAGCCCCCCTGCTTGGGAGACGAGCCTCCGAATTGATATTTTTTGGACCGCGTCTTCTTCGCCGTCTCCATCGCCGTTCGAAGAATCGCCTTCCGTTCTTTCGACAGCTCAGCGAATTCCTTGAGACTCTCAAGTTCGACAATCGCCGGACGGGCATACTTTTTCGTCTGTCCGACGACCGTCCATGGAATGATCAATATGGCGGCCAGCAACAACCTCATGCCTCATCATGGATCTTTCTTTTAAACTTTCAAATCAAATCCAGCCGTGGCCAGTCTCCCATCGTGTTCTTGACCAACCTCATAGCAGGAAATTGCTTTTGGCGTGGGGGCTTGAAGGAAGCCGAGAGAGCTACTCATCGTCCCACTGCTGATCTTCACACGAAGGCAAGATAAGACCATCCTCACCGGATTCATCGGCCTCGATTTCGATGGTCTTAAAGAGCTTTCCCTCGGCATCGTAGACCTTGATGGTGCCACCATCGGTCCTAGCAGCCCATCGGGCATGACTGGCAGCGAATTTCGCAGACTGGAAGCTCAATTTCCCAGTCGCTCCCACCGGCCCCGACAGAAGCCATGAGCGGTCCCACTGCTGGAACTTCACTTCGTAGAGAATGTTTGGAATCATCGGCGACAAGGTTGGCCCTTGTTTGAAAGCTAACCAGGAAGCGCATGAGGCATTCCTCTCAAAGCCAAATCATTTTGCAACTTCTTCGTCGTCCTTGTAATTCTTTCGGCTCACTTCCTTGCCGTCTTCGTCCCACTTGGTCCACAGACCTTCCTTCTCCCCGTCCTTGTATACTCCTTCTGTCCACTCCTTCCCGTCTTGCCTCCAAAATGTCCACGGTCCATCCTTCTTCCCATTTCTATATGCACCTTCGCTGCCCTTCTTTCCGTTCTCGTGCCACTTGGTAAACGGACCCTCCTTCTCCCCGTCCTTGAAGGTGCCTTCCCCCGACTTCTTCCCGTTCTTGTGCCACGAGGTCGTAAGTCCGTCCTGCTTCCCGTCCTTGAAGGTGCATTCCAGTCCCTTCTGCCCGTTGTCGTGCCACTCTGTCGCCAGCCCCTCCTGCTTCCCGTCCTTGAAGGTGAATTTCGCTGCTTTCTTCCCGTTCTCGTGCCACGCGGTGAACGGCCCGTCTGCCTTTCCTCCCCTAGCGCGGCCAAGCGCCTTCACCTTCCCATTGTCATAGAGTCTTTTAGTCCACCCCGTGTATGGTGCTTGGCTGTCCGGGTCATAAAACAACTTCGTCCCTTCCGGACCTCGTTCTTCGAGATCTTCCCGTAGCGTGACTCCAGCGAGGATCTCCGCGCGAACCTTGGGATCATCAAGGTCGGGAGCCTCGTCTGCGAAGACCGAGTTGGTGGCGACGAGGGTAAGTGCCGTGATGAGTGCGAGGGCGTGTTTCATGTGATAGGTGATCGTTTTCATGACAGGAGTGGGAGGCCGGAGAGACGCCGGTCACAAAGTAATGCGCTAAATCTTCCACAAATGGATCAGAAAAGATCAGGGACCATGGACAGTAGCGCGTAGAAGATGGCTCACTTTGCCGCCAAGACTGCTCTCAATCCTTCATCGCTGAGTAGTCCCATAGAGTGCCACCTCTTCGCGAGGTCGAGTTGCCCCTGCCCTACCTTCGCGCTCTTCTCCTGATTCAAGGTCAGCGGCATCATTTCCAAGTTGAAGAGCGTGTTGTCGAGTTCGGGAGTCACCGACTGGGGAATGATGTGATCTCCAGTGACTATCTCGCCGGCGTATGGGCCTTTCGTGATCGTGGGAGCCAACCCCTTCCGGAGCTTGATCATGCCAGCGTCGTCAAGGCATCCCAGACGTTCAAGGATCGTGACGTTGCGCAACAGGGACGCACGTTGAGTTTTGAGTCTCTCTGCCTTGTGCGGGCCTGTGAGGGTGTGTGCTTCATCGAGAACGGTCTCCAAGTCATTGATCTCTCTCTTGGCCTGTCTATCCCATAGTTCGAGGGGCTGAGATTAGCGCCGGTCGCCGTGGTCGAATCGCGGACGAGTTCTGCCAGCGAGTAAACTTCGAATTTTTCGTTGAGGTCCCCTTGCAATAGCCGGAGCCGATACCATAAAATCAAGGGATAGACCTTCAATCACCGCCGAAGCTACAGCGACGGTCGAATAGAGGGTGCATCTTGGCGAGGCGGCACCCCGGCTCAAGGCTCCGGTCTCATATCAATTGTCATTTTGTCGCCAGACTGAGGGTTGAAAAGCAGCGTGTAATTGATCAGCTTCCCATCACAATTGACGGTCCAGCGTTCCGACCAAGTGCCATCGGAATACCTTTCGAGGAATTCCGTATCGACCACCGCACAGCTCTTGCAGTCCGGCTCGGACCTTCTTTCAGTTACACCCCCGCACACTCCTCGGTGTCGCTGCGATTCCTGCCTCGTGTCAGGGTCTTCCCATTCATGCTGCAGCTCACCAGAACCACTGCTCCCATCAGCGCCGTCAAGATGTGAGCGACTGTTTTTCTCATTCTCCTTTGTCTTTCGGGTAACTCCTCATTTGGGTTCCATACGAACCCGGAAATCCGTTCCCCCCGCAGGGTCCGGCGAAAACGTCACGAGATACGGAACCAGCATCCCGCATCGGTTTACCGTCCAACGCTCGGTACGCTCCGTGCTGCTCCGCGCCAGGATTTCAGTGTTCGTAATCTTCCGCTGCCGACAGGCGCGATCCGCCGCCATGTCGAGCATGAGCACCGGTTGCATCACGTCGTGCTGAAGACGGGTCGATGCCAGCGTCTCGCCAGGGACACTCACGCACCCCTGAAGAATGACCAAGACGATGGCACTCAAAGATAAGAGGAGGATGGATTTCATTTGCTAGAGATTTGCTTTTGGGGTTGAGCGTTTGAGGGAGCCGCTGAAGGGAGCATTAGGGCGGGGTTTCTAGTTTTCATATCTTACTTCTCCTTTCCGAGGTGACCTTGGTGTGAATGAT
>CAJXVQ010000626.1 GCA_913060685.1 uncultured Verrucomicrobiales bacterium | reverse complement strand
AGATCAGCCTCGGTCTCGTGGGCTCGGAGATGTGTATAAGAGACAGGGCCAGACTCTCGTGACTCTTGAAACTGACAAGGTTTCAAACGAGCTCGAGGCTGAAGTGGCAGGAACACTCTCGATCTCCGTCCCCGAGGGAGAAGAAGTTGAAATTGGGACTGTTGTCGGTTTGATTGCCGAAGGTGCGGCGGTCGAGTCTGCTCCAACTCCAGCGCCCTCCGAGCCAGCTCCGGAAGTTGCTGCTCCAACCGGGGGTGAGGCAAAATCAACCGGCGAGGTCGTCGACATCATCGTGCCTGCAGCCGGTGAGTCCATCACTTCAGCCACCGTGGCAGCGTGGGCGGTTTCAAATAATGATTTTGTGAAAGCGGGCCAAACTTTGGTGACTCTCGATACTGACAAGGTCTCGAGTGAGCTTGAAGCCGTAGTTTCCGGCATCGTCACGATTGAGGTTTCTGAAGGCACCGAGGTGGCTATCGGCGAGAAGCTTGGAACGATTGCGGTTTCAGATGCTCCGGCTCTATCGGCGGCTCCGGAACCCGCCAAGCCTGCTGCTTCCGCTCCGTCAAAACCAGCTCCAGCCCCGGCTCCCAAGCCGAAGCCAGTGGATGATGGTTCCCGCGTCACTCGTAAAAAGATGACCCCCTTGCGCCGCAAGATCGCCCAGCATCTCGTCAATGCCCAGCAGACGGCCGCCATTCTCACCACCTTCAATGAAGTGGACATGACCGAGGTCATGAAGCTTCGTAAGTCGGTTCAGGAAGATTTCGTGGCCAAGTACGGCGTGAAGCTTGGCTTCATGTCGCTCTTCACGAAGGCCGTCGTGCAAGCGCTCAAGGATGTTCCTTCCATCAATGCCAGCCTTGAGGAGAACGAGATCGTCCAGAACCATTTCTATGATATCGGGATCGCGATCGGCACCGAGAAAGGGCTCATCGTTCCCGTTGTTCGCGACTGTGATCAGAAGTCCTTCGCTCAGATTGAGAAAGACATCATCGAGTATGCTGTTCGTTCCAAGGAGGGTAAAATTGAGCTCTCCGACCTTTCCGGAGGAGTCTTTACAATCTCTAATGGAGGCGTTTATGGATCACTTCTGAGCACCCCGATTCTCAATCCTCCCCAGAGTGGTATTTTGGGAATGCACACCATCCAACAGCGTCCGATGGCGGTGAATGGCGAAGTGAAGATTCGGCCCATGATGTATTTGGCGATGAGCTACGATCACCGACTCGTCGATGGAAAAGAGGCCGTAACTTTCCTGATTCGGATCAAAGATTGCCTTGAGAATCCATCCCGGATGATGCTTGAGATGTAAGTCTTTTCTCTGCGATCACAGGGATATCTCCCCCAATCAGCCTCGCATTCGTGCGGGGCTCTTTATTTTCGCGACGGCCAGAGAAGGTCGTCTTCGGTGTAGGGTTTTTGATCGGGTCCAGCCGAGCGAATCTCGAGGAGTTTTTGTGAAACCGGGTGAAAAATCAGGGGAGATTCCCAACGATCAACGAGTTGGCCCTCGTCGTTCAAAGCGTGTGATTTTTGATTCAGAAAGGGCGATTGGTGGGAATTATTGCCCTGAAGGAACAGGACGAGGTCCTCATTGGTGGCGTAGTCCGCCGTGTCCCGCTGCTTGATGAGAAGGAAGACGCTGTCGAGAAAGGCCACCATGAGATTCAGGTCATCCTTTCCCGACGAGGCCTCGCTTGCATAGTCGACGAGCATGGTATCGGCCAGGACCGGGGCGGGTGGCGGGGACGGTGTGATCAATGGTTTTACGCCGCCGGGTTCATTTTCGGAAACCGGCGCGGAGTCTGGTCTGGTGAAGATCCAGATCGCGATTCCAATGACGACGAGGGCAGAAATAGATCCGATCTTCATTTAGAACGCACCAGGCTTCAAGAAACCAATCGGAAGGGTTGTTGGGTCGGCAGCGTCAGCGTCACCAATGTCATAGAAGTTTGAGAGATTCGGCAGGACCTTTTCGAAGTTGACCTGCCCCTCAAGTCCGAACCAGAGGAGGAGTTCGGCTACCAGCGAATCAACCGAGGTTGTGGGAAGGATGCGACCACCGCGTCCAATATCATTCTGCGAATCCACTCCCAGATCGGGGAATTGCCCAAGGACCTGCCCGCCGGCCACCGGGCCGCCCATCACGAATTGATTTCCGCCCCAGGCGTGGTCGGAGCCCGATCCATTCGAGCGGAGCGTGCGGGCAAAGTCGGAGGCTGAAAAGGTCAGAACAGAGTCTGCGAGACCACAATTTTCGAGAGCGGTCTGGAACGCTGCCAAGGCGGGAGTGAGCTCCGCCAGCATGGTGTTTTGTGGTTGGATTAAAGCGCTGTGATGATCCCATCCACCGCGCGATATAAAGATGGTTTGTCGTCTCAGTCCGAGTTTGGCCCGGAGGACGATGGTTTTCATGGCTGCAAGCAAGTCACGTCCGATTCCGCTGTTCGGAAAAGTCACCCCGCTGAAGTCGTCCTCGAGGGCATCAAATTCAGTTTGGATAAATTCCTGCTGATCAAGACTCTGTTCGGTAAGCTCGGCAAAAGCCTTCTCCATCATGTTGGCATACTCCTGTTCCATAAGGGATCGGAGCGCGAGATTCTTGAGCGCGGTCGGGTGATTGGTTCCGCTTTCTTGAGAGAACGTGAGGGCACCTCGACTTGTCATGACAAACTGTTGGGTGTTTTTTCCAACCTGGAAGATATTGTTTCCAGCGAGGGAAATACTCATCGAAGTTTGGCTGCCTCCATTCGAGGTGTCGTGGAGAACATCGGCGACACGTCCCGCCCAGCCGGTGAGATTAACATCTCCCTGGGGCAGGGAGGTTTGCCATTGCTCGGTTTGGTCGGAGTGGGAAAAAAGCCCGTTGGGCCGTGGCTTGAGCTTGTCCTTATATTCAGCCATGGACATCGGCTCCAGAAGAGTTCCGATGTTTGAGATGAAGGAAAGGCGTCGTGGGTTCTCCACACCTCCGGGACCGTTGAAGAGAGTCTGGAGTTCGCCCATCGCGGGGTGCAGTCCGTAGTCGAGGCCGTCTCCGCCAGTTGCCTGGGTGAGCGGCAAAAGAGATTGCCGGGGAAGGGCGAGATTCGTCCGGGTGGAGGAATACCCGCTGTAGCGATCGTTGTCGCGGGGAACGAGGACGTTGTAGGAATCGATGCCACCATGGAGGTAGAGGCACACCAGGGTTTTGCGATCCTCCCCATCGTCCGGCAAATCTGCGGCGACGGCATTGTTGGCCATCTTGAGACTGAGGAGAGTGGACATGATCGAGGCCGAGCCCAGGGCGGCGCAGGCACTTTCACCGAGGAAGGAACGGCGGGAGAGATTGTGAAAAGAGGACATGGAATTGCGTGTGTGTTGATTAGCGTTGGACCGCTCCTTCGGGGGACATAATGGCGAGATAAACTGCGAGGCGAACTTTCTCGACCGGGTCGGAAATGGCGGTGTTGGCAAGATTGGTCTTAATGATTGAACGGGTTTCCGCTCTCATTCCGCCAGAGCAAACGACAAGATTGAGGTAGTCGAGCAGGACGTCGGAATCCTCCAGGTAAGGCATGAAATCACCGTAGTCGGGGGTGAAGTGATACCTCCCGCTCACTCTGAATCCGCGATCTGCGATTTGCCAAAATCGGTTGGGGAGTGACATCGAACTGTAGGAGTTTGCGATCTCGAAAGCCGGGCCATCAAGTCCCGCACGATCCAGTGTCTGTCTCTTATACACATCTCCGAGCCCACGAGACCGAGGCTGATCTC